>JACCQW010000225.1 GCA_013813955.1 Solirubrobacterales bacterium | reverse complement strand
GTGCTGAGCCCGGCCCGGCTGGCGGGCGCCGCCGGCCCGGGCTGGCTGGCGGTGGGGGACGGGGCGGTACGATTCCGGGTTGAGCTGGAGGGTGCCGGTTGCGCGGTGCCGCCGGACGCATCGCCGCTTCACCGCGTCACCGCGGCGGCGATCTGCCGGCTCTCGCTGGAGGCCCGGCAGGGAGCGCCGATCGAGACGGTGATCCCGCACTACCTCCGCCAGCCCGACGCCGTGATCGCCCGCCAACCGCCCGCACCGTGACCGACGCCCAGCCGGACATCCGGCGGCTGACCTACGCCGACCTGCCGCAGGTCATCACGATCGAGCGCCGGGCGTTCCCGACGCCGTGGTCGCTGGCGATGTTCGTGCTCGAGCTCTCCAAGCCGTCCGGGATCTGCCTCGCCGCGCGCCTGGAGAGCCAGATCGTGGCCTACATGGTCTGCTCGCGCTACGACACGGTTTGGCACGTGATGAACATCGCCGTCGACCCCGACCGCCGCCGCCAGGGCCTGGCCACCGCGCTGCTGGAACACCTGCTGGCCCGCATCACCGACCCCGCCGCGCGCTACACGCTGGAGGTCCGCCAGTCGAACTTCCCGGCGATCGCGCTCTACGAGCGCTACGGGTTCCGATCGGCGGGGCTGCGCCCGCGCTACTACCAGGACAACGGCGAGGATGCGCTCATCATGTGGCGTACGCCGGCCACGCTCGCGGGTCGCCTCGACGACGTGCCCGACGCGTCGCGCGCGTGATCCTCGCGCTCGAGACCAGCTGCGACGACACGTGCGCCGCGGCGGTCTCGCACGACGGCGAGGTGCTCTCCAGCGTCATCTCCTCGCAGGGCATCCACGACGCGTACGGGGGCGTGGTCCCGGAGATCGCCTCGCGCCACCACCTCGAGCTGGCCAACGCCGCGGTCGACGACGCGCTGCGCCGGGCCGGGCGCACGCTCGACGACGTCACGCTCGTGGCGGTGACCCAGGGGCCGGGGCTCGTCGGCGCGCTCCTGGTCGGCGTCGCGACCGCGAAGGCGCTGGCCGCCGCGCGCGGGCTGCCGCTCGTCCCCGTCGACCACCTGCAGGGCCACGTCGCGGCGAACTTCCTGCGTGCCGGTGGCCGGCCGCTGATGGAGCCGCCGTTCGTCTGCCTGATCGCCAGCGGTGGCCACACGCTGCTCGTGCGGGTGGAGGATCAGGTGGGCTTCACGGTCCTGGGACGAACCCTCGACGATGCCGCCGGCGAGGCGTTCGACAAGGGCGCCCGCCTGCTCGGGCTGCCCTACCCCGGCGGCCCGGCGCTCGAGCGGCTGGCCCGCGACGGCGACCCGGGAGCGTTCGCGTTTCCCACTGCGGCCGGTGTCACCGGCCTGGACAGCTCGTTCTCCGGGCTGAAGACCGCGCTGCTGTACCGCGTGCGCGACCTCGGGGAGGATGCCGCGCGCGCGCGGCGCGCCGACCTCGCCGCGAGCTATCAGCACGCGATCGTCGAGACGCTCGCGGTGCGCTGTGAGCGCGCGCTGGAGCAGACCGGCCTGGACCGTCTCGCCATCGGCGGCGGCGTCGCCGCCAACGGCCCGCTGCGCGACCGGCTGGCCTGCCTGGGGGTGGCGCTCGGGATCCCCGATCGCACGCTGTGCACCGACAACGCGGCGATGATCGCCTCCGCCGCGCGCTTCGGCGAGGCGCTGCGCTTTCCCGCCTACCTCGCGCTGGACGCCTACGCCTCGGGCGAGCGGGCCCTGGCGTGAGCCTAGTCCTGTTCTCCCGGCCGGGCTGCCATCTGTGCGACGACGCGCGTGTGATCCTCGATCGCCTGGGCGAGCCCTACGAGGAGGTCGACATCACCGTCGACGACGCGCTGCACGCGGCCTACCTGGAGCGCATCCCGGTCGTCGCGCTGGACGGCAAGGAGCTCTTCGAGCTGTTCGTCGACGAGCCTGCGCTGCGAGGGCGACTGGATAGAGTGAACCGTAGATGACGCCCGGCGATCTCGTTTCCCCGACCGACACCGAGCCGGGGGCCAACGGCAGTGTCGAGCGGCTGTCCCTGGGGGTCGCCGCGCGCCTGTCGCGCTACCTGCAGGTGCTCACCCAGGCCAAGAAGATGGGCAAGGAGACGATCTCCTCCCAGGAGCTCAGCGACTACACGCACGTCAACTCCACGCAGATCCGCCGGGACCTCTCGGGCTTCGGGAAGTTCGGCAAGCGCGGGGTCGGCTACAACGTCGACTCGCTGGTCTCGCAGATCCGCAAGATCCTGCGCACGGCCGGCCAACACAACATCGCGCTGTTCGGGGCCGGGCACCTCGGCAAGGCGATCGCCTCGTCGGACATCTTCGCCGATCACGGCTTTCGCGTCGTCGCGATCTTCGACACCGACACGCGCAAGGTCGGCCAGAAGATCGGCACCTCGGCCGTGCGCCACAACTCAGAGCTCACGACCGTCGTGGAGGAGGAGGAGATCGTCGTCGGCGTCCTCGCGGTTCCCACCGCCGCGGCCCAGCCGCTGGCCGACGACCTCGTCGAAGCCGGCGTCAAGATCATCTTCAACTACTCCGAGGCACTGCTCGACGTGCCGCCCGAGGTGACCGTCCACACGTCCTCGCCCGCGGTCGACCTGCTCTACGCGCTGTACTTCTACCTGACCTGACCCGCCGCATCGCCGGCCCTACGGGCATGCCCATCGACCTCGACAGCGCAGAGGAGACCTTCACCACGGCCACGGACCTCACGGTCGGCCTGGAGGAGGAGTTCGCGATCCTGGACCCCGTCACGCTGGACCTCGTGCCGCGCTTCGAGGAGCTGCGCGACGCGGCGGCGGCGGACCCCGTGCTGCACGAGCAGATCACGGGCGAGCTGATCTCCTCGGAGATCGAGATCATCTCCGGGCGCGGGGAGGACCTGAGCGACGCGCTGGCCCGCCAGCGCGACGCGCGCCGCCGGCTGTTCGCGCTGTGCGCGGGCCGCGGCGTCGCGCTGGGCGCGACGGGCACCCATCCCTGGGCGGACTACCGCGAGCAGCAGAACATCGACACCGAGCACTACCGGCGCGTCGTCGAGGGCCTGGGCTACGTCGCCCGGCGCAACAACACGTTCTCGCTGCACGTCCACGTCGGCGTGCGCGACCTCGACCGCGCCGTCCGCGCATGCGACCGGCTGCGTCCCGTGCTGCCGATCCTGCTGGCCGCGGGCGCGAGCTCGCCGTTTCTGGAGGGCCAGGACACGCGGCTGGCCTCCGCGCGCACCCAGACGTTCACGAAGTCCTTCCCGCGCTGCGGGGTGCCAGATGCCTACGGGGGCTGGGCGGCGTTCCGCGCCTACCTCGAGCTGCTGATCCGCACGCGCTCGCTGGTGGAGTACACGCAGGTCTGGTGGTCGGTGCGCCCGCACCTGACCTTCGGGACCGTCGAGGTGCGCATCTGCGACGCCCAGATCACCGCCGCCGAGTCCGAGGGCCTGGCGTCGCTCATCGTCGCCTGCGTGGCCCAGGCCGTCCGCGACGGCGACGACGGCGTGCCGTTCACCGACCCGGCGCCGCGCCTGGTCGAGGAGAACATGTGGCGCGCGACCCGCCACGGGCTCGACGGCAGGATGATCGACCTCGACCGCGGCGAGGAGGTCTCCACGCGCGCCGCGCTGGAGGCGCTGTGGACATGGACCGCCCCCGTCCGCGACGAGCTGCGCATCGAGCCCGGGCCGGGCGGCCCCAACGGCGCCCAGCGCCAGCGCGCTGCGCTGGAGGGCGGGACCGATCTGCGCGACGTCTACGCTTCGACGGTGCGCGAGACCGCGACCACCTATGCCCAGGAGGTGCCAGCCGCATGAGCACGCCACCCGGATCCATGCCGCCCGGTCCCGAGGGCCCGCAGCCCACCGAGGAGGAGATGCGCGCCGCCTACGAGGCCGAGCTCAAGCGCATACGCGTGGAGGACGTCCTCGTGCAGACCGTTGTCTCGCTGCTGAACCTCGGCGGGCGCAAGGCCGGCCTGGCGCCGGGCACCGAGGACGAGCGCGACCTCGAGCAGGTGCGCGAGGCGGTCGAGGGCGTGCGCGCGCTGCTGCCGCTCGTCGAGGCCGCCCTGGGCGCCGACATCAAGCAGGTGCGCGACGCCCTCTCACAGCTGCAGCTGACCTACGCCCGGGCGGGCGATGGCCGGGGTGGCGAGCCCGGCCCGGGCGGTGAGTCCGGAGGCCAGGCGCCCCCCGCCGATCCGGAGCCCGCGGCGCCGCCCAAGCCCAGCGGGCGCCTCTGGGTCCCCGGCCAGTAGCCCGCGGCGGCGCGTTCCGTCGCCCCGTCCGGATAGACTGCGCGCGCTTCTCGCGGCTGAGGGCCGCTGCCGCCTGCCCCGCGGTAGTCCTTCGTCCCCGGCATCCAAGACCTCTGGAGGCATCTTCCCTTGAGTGATTTCCTGACCGACCATGGGGTCGTCATCGCGCTGGTGTGCGCGGCCCTCGCCGTGCTGTACGGCGCCCTGACGACCCGCTCGCTGCTGGCCCTGTCACCGGGCAACGAGCGCATGGTCGCCATCTCCAAGGCCGTGCAGGAGGGTGCTTCGGCCTACCTGCGCCGCCAGTACACGACGATCGCCGTTGTCGGCGTCGTGCTGTTCGTAGTGCTCATCCCGCTGCAGGACATCGCGGTGGCCGCCGGCTTCGCGATCGGCGGCCTGCTGTCGGCGGCCGCCGGGTTCATCGGCATGAATGTGTCGGTGCGCGCCAACGCCCGTGTGGCCGAGGCCGGTCGCGGGGGCATCAGCCCCGCGCTGGACGCCGCCTTCCGCGGCGGCGCGATCACCGGCCTGCTCGTCGTCGGCCTCGCGCTGCTCGGCGTCGCCGGCTACTACGGCATCCTCACCGCGATCTTCGACCGCTCCCAGAAGGAGGCGGTGGACGCGCTCATCGGCCTCGGGTTCGGCGGGTCGCTGATCTCGGTCTTCGCCCGGCTGGGCGGCGGCATCTTCACCAAGGGCGCCGACGTCGGCGCCGACCTCGTCGGCAAGGTCGAAGCCGGCATCCCCGAGGACGACCCGCGCAACCCCGCGGTCATCGCCGACAACGTGGGCGACAACGTCGGCGACTGCGCCGGCATGGCCGCCGACCTCTTCGAGACCTACGCGGTCACCGCCGTCGCGGTCATGCTGCTCGGCGTCCTGACCTTCGGGGGCTCCAACGACATCGTCACGAACGTCGCGCTGTACCCGCTCGTGCTGGGCGGCGTGGCCATCATCGCCTCGATCATCGGCACGTTCGCCGTCAAGTCGGCCGCGGGCAACGTCGAGCGCGCGCTCTATCAGGGCCTGATCCTGTCCGGCGCGATCGCCGCGGCGGCGTTCTACCCGGTCACCAAGTGGCTGATGGACGACCTGGTGACGCTCAACGCGGACGTGAACATCATCGTGCCGAGCGCCGGCGACCTGTACCTGTGCTCGCTTATCGGTCTCGCCGTCACCGCCCTGCTGTTCGTGATCACCGACTACTACACGTCGACGCGGTTCCGGCCGGTCAGGAAGACCGCCGAGGCCTCGCAGACCGGGCACGCGACGAACATCATCTCCGGCCTGGCGCAGGGCATGCAGGCCACCGCCCTGCCCGCCCTCGTGCTCGCCCTGGGGATCCTGGGGGCCAACGAGCTCGGCGGCATCTACGGCATCGGCGTCGCCGTCATGGCCCAGCTGGGCCTCTGCGGCCTGATCGTGGCGCTCGACGCGTTCGGCCCGATCACCGACAACGCCGGCGGCATCGCCGAGATGGCCGAGATGCCCGAGGAGGTGCGCAACGTCACCGATCCGCTCGACGCGGTCGGCAACACGACCAAGGCCGTCACCAAGGGCTACGCGATCGGCTCCGCCGTGCTCGCCGCCCTGGTGCTGTTCGCGGCGTTCAAGATCGAGCTGCAGGACGAGCTGGCCAAGGACGGCAACGAGGCGATCGCGTTCCCGATCGATCAGCCCGAGGTGCTCGTCGGCCTGCTGATCGGCGGCCTGATGGTCTACCTGTTCGCCGCGCTGTCGATGGAGGCCGTCGGCCGTGCCGGCGGCGCCGTCGTCGAGGAGGTGCGCCGCCAGTTCCGCGAGAAGCCCGGGATCATGGAGGGCACCGATCAGCCCGACTACGCGCGCTGCGTGGACATCGTCACGAAGTCCGCCCAGCGGGAGATGATCCTGCCGTCGCTGATCCCGATCGTCTTCACGCTCGTCGTGGGCCTGCTCAGCGTCGAGGCGCTCGGCGGCCTGCTCATCGGCGTCATCGTGGTCGGCCTGTTCATGGCCGTGGCCATGACCGCCGGCGGCGGAGCGTGGGACAACGCCAAGAAGCTCATCGAGGACGGGGAGTTCGGCGGCAAGGGCTCCGAGGCCCACGCCGCGTCGGTCACCGGAGACACCGTCGGCGACCCCTACAAGGACACCGCCGGCCCCGCGATCAACCCGATGATCAAGGTGGCCAACATCGTCGCGATCCTGATAATCCCACTCGTCGCCTAGTTGTCTGAACAGCCGCGGGCGGCGCGAGCGTAGACTGCGCGCCGCTCGTGGCTGAACGCCGGCTCCACGGCCTGCAGCGTGTGCTGGGGGTCAACGCACTGTTCTCGACGGCCTACGGCAACGTCGGGTCCTCGATCTATTACGCGCTGGGCCTCGTCGCCGGGCTCGCGCTCGGCCTCACGCCGATCGTGTTCCTGATCACCGGCGTGATCTTCTTCTGGACCGCCGCCACCTACGCCGAGGCGACGGCGATGTACCCCGAGGCGGGGGGCTCGTCGTCGTTCGCGCGCCGCGCGTTCAACGAGTTCTGGTCGTTCTTCGCCGCGTGGGGCCAGATGCTCAACTACGTGATCACGGTCGCCATCTCGGCGTTCTTCGTGCCCCACTACATCGGCGGGCTGTTCTGGGAGCCACTGCGCTCGGCGCCCGGGGACATCCTCGCCGGCATCGTGATCATCGCGGTGCTGTCGGCCGTCAACGTCGTCGGCATCAAGGAGTCGGCCGGGGTGAACATCGTCCTGGCCGTCGTGGACTTCCTCACCCAGATCCTGCTCGTGCTGGTCGGCATCGTGCTCGTGCTCAGCCCCGAGACCCTCGCCGACAACGTGTCCTTCGGCGTGGCGCCCACGTGGACGGACTTCCTGCTGGCGATCCCGCTCGGCATGGTCGCCTACACCGGCATCGAGACGATCTCCAACCTCGCCGAGGAGGCCAAGGACGAGGCCACGACGATCCCCGCCGCCATCAGCCGCGTGCGCCTCGCGGTCTTCGCCATCTACTTCACGCTGCCCGCAGTCGCGCTGTCGGCCCTGCCCGTCACGCTCAACCCCGACAGCGGGGAGTACGAGACCAAGCTCGGCCTCCCGGAGGAGGACGGAGGCTTCGCCGGGGATCCGATCCTCGGGGTGGTCAAGGAGATCGACCTCGGCCCGCTGCAGGGGGCCGGCGAGATCTACGTGGGCATCCTGGCCGCGACGATCCTGTTCATCGCGACGAACGCCGGGCTGATCGGGGTCTCGCGCCTGGTCTACTCGATGGGCATCCACCGCCAGGTGCCCGATCGCCTGCGCCAGCTGCATCCCAAGTTCGGCACCCCGTGGATCGGGATCCTGCTGTTCGGCTGCGTGGCGATGCTGACCCTGCTGCCCGGGCAGGCGGAGTTCCTGGGGAACATGTACGCGTTCGGCGCGATGCTCTCGTTCACGATCGCGCACGTCTCGGTCTTCCGGCTGCGGGCCAAGCTCCCCGAGCAGGAGCGCCCGTACCGCGGGCCGGGCAACGTGCGCGTTCGTGGCGTCGACGTCCCCGTGTTCGCCGTGCTCGGGGGCACCGGCACCGCGATCGCCTTTGTCGTGGTGACCGCGCTGAACCTCGACGTCGCCCTCGCCGGCGTGGCGTGGCTCGGGCTCGGGATCAGCCTCTACATCGCCTACCGGCGCAACCAGGGCCTCGACCTCACGACTACGGCGAAGGTCGCGGTGCCCCAGCCGGCCACGGCTACCGAGGCCGAGTACGAATCGATCCTCGTCGCGGTGCAGGCATCCGACTACACGTCCCAGACGCTCGCCACGGCCGGCAAGCTCGCCGCCCGGCGCCGCCGCGGCATCTACGTCCTGGTGACGGTCACCGTGCCGCAGTCCGCCCCCTTGGACGCCGAGCTCGTCGAGCAGGAGGCCGCGGCCCAGACGGTCATCGAGCGGGCGCGCCTGCAGGGCGGGCGCCGGGTCAGCGGGCGGGTGATCAAGATCCGCGCCGGCCAGGCCGGACGCGTGATCATCGAGGAGGCGCGGGCGATCCGCGCTCGCGCGATCGTGCTCCCGCTGCCTCCGCGCACGGGCACCACGCTGTTCGGCAAGACGCTGGAGACCGTGCTCTCAGACCGCCCGTGCCGGGTCATCATCGAGTCCGAGCCCGCGGGCGCCGACGAGACGGGGGCCGGCGCAGCCCGGGCCGGGGTGCGCGTCTAGTGCCCGAGCCGCGCGACGTGCACCGCGCCTCCACCCGCGTGCTGTCGGCGGCGATGGTGGTCATCGGCGTCGTGCTCCTGGCGGTCACGCTGGCCAACGGCGGCGGGCCGTTCGCCGTCGGCGTCTTCATGGGTCTGCTCTTCGTCGCGGCCGGCGCCGCGCGCCTTTACCTCGAGCGCGGTGAGCGCCCGTGATGCGCCGCTCGCTGGGCTCGCCCGCGCTGTTCGCCATCGTCTGGACGTCGCTGGCCAGCGCAATCTACTTCTCCCTCGGGGTGGTGGCCGACAACGCGCTGGGCCTGACGCCGCTCGTGTTCCTGCTGGGCGGGCTGTTCTTCGCGTTGACGGCGATGACCTACGTCGAGGGCGCCTCACTGCACCAGGAGCGAGCGGGTTCGACGGTGTTCGCGCGTCATGCGTTCAACGAGTTGTGGAGCTTCGTCGCGGGCTGGGCCGTGCTGCTGGACTTCCTCATCCTGCTCGCGGTCACCGCGTTCGCGGCATCGAACTACATGGGCGCCTTCTGGACCGAGCTCGACGAGGGTGGGCTGGAGCTCGCGGTGACGATGGTGATCATCGTCTACGTGGCGGTGCGCAACGTGCGCGGCGCCGGGCGCCCGCGCTACCTGGGGCTGGTCGTCGCCGACGTGCTGCTGCAGCTGCTGATCATCCTCATCGGCCTGGCGCAGTTCCTCGACCTCGACCGCCTGACCGCTTCGATCGACCTGGGCAGCCAGCCGCGCTGGGAGGACTTCGTCTTCGCTCTGACCGTGAGCACGGTGGCGTTCACCAGCCTGGAGTCGGCGTCCGGGCTGGCGGGCGAGGTGGCGGTGGGCCGTCGCGGCCTCAAGCGCCTGGTCACCACCGCCACCGGATCGGTCCTGGTCGTCTACACGGGGATCGCGCTGGTCGCGGTCAGCGCGGCTCCGATCACGGGCGGTGAGACGACGCTCGGGGGCAGTTCGCTCGAGGCGCCCGTGCTCGGGGTCGTCGGGGCCTATGACCCCGATTGGCTGGCCGAGGCGCTGACGTACACCGTCGCCGCGCTCGCCACGGTCATGCTCGTCGCGGCGGCCAACGGCGCCATGCTCGGCCTCTCGCGGCTGGGCTACTCGCTGGTCACCAACCGGCAGATTCCCAGCGCCATCGGGCGGCTGCACCCGCGCTGGGGCACGCCGTTCATCGTCATCCTGCTTGCGGCGGTGCTCGCGTGCGCGCTCGCGGCCCCCGCGGATCTGGACTTTCTCGTGGGCATCTACGCCTTCGGAGCGCTGCTGGCGTTCTTCCTCGCCCACCTGTCGATCTGCGTGCTGCGCTACCGCGAGCCGGACCGCCCGCGGCCCTATCGGATCCCTCTCTCGGTCAGGATCGGCGGAGGCGACCTGCCGATCCCCGCCGCGCTCGGCGCGCTGCTGACCGCCGGGCTGTTCGCGACGCTCGTGATCTACCACGAGGGTGCCCGCTACCTCGGGATGGCGTGGATGGCCGCCGGCGTTCTGGTCTACGTCGTCTACCGCACGACCCAGGGCAAGTCGCTGCTGCGTCGCGTCGTCGTCCCCGAGGCGGCGCTGCGTGCCGATCGCAGGCGGATCGAGTACGGCTCGATCCTCGTGCCGCTCTTCGGCGGCCCGCTCGACGACGACATCGTGCAGACCGCCGGGCGGCTGGCCGCGGACGAGCGGGCCGACCCGGCAGAGGGCGAGGGCTCCACCATCGAGGCGCTGTGGGTGTTCGAGATCCCGCTGTCGCTGCCGCTGGACGCGCGCCTGCCGGAGGACCAGCTCAAGCGCGCGCGCGCGGCGCTCGCCCGCGCCAAGGCGGTCGGCGAGGAGTACGAGGGCGTCGACGTCGCGACGGCGACCGTGCGCGCCCGGCGCGTGGGCGAGGCAATCGTGGGGGAGGCTGCGCGTCGTGGCGTCGAGCTCATCGTGCTCGCCGCCGACGAGCCCTCACGCATCCGCGGCGGCGCGCGGCTTGGAGGCACCGGCGGCCCGCTGGACAACTTCATCGGGGAGGCCACCAAGTACGTCGTGCGCAAGGCGCCCTGCCGCGTGATCCTCACCGCTCCGCCCAGCGAGGACGATGGGGCGGGCGCCCCCGGCTGATCGCTAGCATCACGACGATGATGGTCCTCATCGTCGGGGCGGGCCGGGTCGGGTCGGCCGTCGCGAAGTCCTCGTTGGCCGCCGGCCACACGGTCTCCGTGCTCGACGAGGACCCGCTCTCGCACGAGCGCCTGGACGCCGGCCAGGCCGGCCAGGACATCTCGTGGGAGGAGGCCGGCGGGCGCTTCACGGTGGGCACCGCGATCGAGATCGACGCGCTGGTGGCGGCCGGCGTCGAGGAGGCCGACGTCTTCATCGCGGCCACCCGGGGCGACAACACGAACATCCTCGTGGCCCAGGTCGCGAAGAAGCGCTACGGCGTGGAGCGCGTGATCGTGCGCGTGCTCGATCCGGCGCGCTCGGACTGGTACGCCAAGCAGGGCCTGCACACGGTCTGCGCGGTCAAGCTCGGCATCCAGATGTTCGAGGACGCCGTGGCGCAGAACGGGAGCGTGTAGCCGTGTACGTCGTCATCGTCGGCGGCGGGAAGGTCGGGCTCAACCTCGCCCGCGAGCTGATCCGCAAGCGCCAGGAGGTCACGCTCGTCGAGGGCCACCGCAGCGCCTACCTGAAGATCGAGCAGGAGCTCGAGCACGCCGTCCAGTACGGCGACGGCACCGAACTGTGGGTGCTCGAGCGCGCCGGCATAGCGCGAGCCGACCTCGTGGTTGCGGTCACCGGCGACGACGAGGACAACATCCTCATCTGCCAGGTCGCCAAGGAGAAGTACCTCTGCGAGCGGATCATCGCCCGCTGCAACAACCCGCGCAACCTGACGCACTTCAAACTGCTGGGCATCCAGCCGGCGGTGTCGGCCACCGACCTCATCCTCAACCTCATCGAGCACGAGGTGCCCGGGCACGGGCTGGTGCACCTGCTCGACCTGCCCGACGAGAAGCTGGAGATCATCGAGGTCGAGGTCACCGAGGGAGCGCCCGCGGTGGGCCGCACGGTCGCCGACGTCGAGCTGCCCGACGGCAGCCTGATCATCTCCGTGCTGCCCCGCGGCGGCGGGGGGTTCGTCCCCAAGGGCGACACGGTCATCAACATCGGCGACGAGGTCCTCGTGGTCCTCGACCCGGGCCTGGAGGAGGACATCACCTCGCAGTTTGCCCCCAACGGCGCCGGTGGCTGACCGCCACGTCGACGTCCTGCTGATCGGCGGGGGCGTGGCCAGCGCCAGCTGCGCGGCAGCGCTGCGCGACGGCGGCTTCGAGGGCTCGATCCTGCTCGCCGGCCGCGAGAGCGACCCGCCCTACAACCGCCCGCCCGCGTCCAAGGGCTATCTGGCCGGGACCGAGACGCGCGCGGACGCGCTGTATCACCCCGCCGGCTGGTACGAGGCCAACGACGTCGAGCTGCTCACGCGCGCGAGCGCGATGAAGCTCGACGCGGCGGGCATGGAGGTCAGGCTTGCCACGAAGGAGACCGTCCGCTTCGACCAGGCCCTGCTCGCCACCGGCGCGAACGTCAGGCGGCTGACGGTCGACGGCGCGGACCTCGACGGCATCCACTATCTGCGCGCGCTGGGCAACGCCGACGCGATCCGCGACGACGTGCCCGAGGGCGGGCGCGTCGTGCTGATCGGCGGGTCCTACATCGGCTCGGAGGTGGCGGCGACGCTGACCTCGATCGGGCGCCGGTGCACGATCGTCATGCAGGAGGAGCACCCGCTGTCGACCGGCTTCGGTGACACCGCCGGGCGCTGGTTCGGCGAGCTGCTCTCCTCCCGCGGGATCGAGATCCACGGCGGCGAGCAGCTCGAGCGTATGGAGGGCTCGGGCGACCGGGTGCAGCGCGTGGTGCTGGCCGGCGGGGCGCAGCTCGGCGCCGACGCGGTCGTGCTGGGAGTCGGCGCCGTGCCCGACGTGATGCTCGCCAAGGCCGCGGGCCTCGAGCTCGGCGAGCACGGCGGGGTGCGCTGCGACTCGCGCCTGCGCACGTCGGCGGAGGGCATCTTCGCCGCCGGCGACGTGTGCCAGTACGACAGCGTGGTGCACGGCCGCCCGCTGCGCGTCGAGCACTGGGACGTGGCGGTGCAGCAGGGCCGCACCGTGGCGGCGAACATGCTCGGGGCCGACCGGGCGCACGAGGCGATCCCCTACTTCTTCTCCGATCTGAGCGACTGGGTCTCGCTGGAGTACGTAGGCCCCGCGTCGGCGGGCTGGGACGAGGAGGTCGTGCGCGGCTCCCTGGAGGAGGGCGCGTTCAGCATCTGGTACCTCAAGGACAACAGGCTGGCGGCGGCGCTCAGCGTCGGGCGCTCGGGGGACCTCGACGACGCTCGCCGGCTGATCGCCTCCGGAGCCGACGTCGGGGAGCAGGCGGCGCAGCTACGCGACGCCGGCAGCGACCTGTCGGCGATCGGGGCCTAGCGCCGGCTCAGCGGGCGCCCGGCGCCGCTCAGTGGCGCTTGTCCAGCTTCTTGCGGTCCGGCCCGCTGCCGAGGCCGGCGCTCTCGGCGACGGCCAGCACGACGACGGACACGACGACCGCCATCACGAAGCCGAGGACGTTCAGCTCGAAGATGTCCCCGCTGCCGATCGCGTTGGCGACCGTGCCGCCGATCACCGACCCGATGACGCCGATGACCAGGGTCCACACGAGGCCGATGCGCTGGCGGCCGGGGAGCAGGAGGCGGGCGAGCAGGCCGATGATGAGTCCGGCGACGATGAATCCGATCATGGCCGGGCCATACCCGTCGCCGCCGTCGCGTACCCCTCCGCCCGAAGCTTTGGCGGATCGGGCTTTGGCTATCCTGTCGCCGTCCCCTTGCGGGGTCGTCTAATGGCAAGACACCGGCCTCTGGAGCCGGGTATCGGGGTTCGAGTCCCTGCCCCGCAGTGAAGCTCCGGCCAGTTCGAGCTTCTCCGGCCAGGGAATGACGCCTGGCGCGACGATCAGGCGGCGGCGGACTCCTGCCAGGCCTGGTACAGACGCCAGTAGGCGCCTTCGGCGGCCAGCAGCTCGTCATGGGTCCCCTGCTCGACGACGTGCCCGTCCTCCAGCACGACGATCCGGGCGGCCTGGCGGATCGTGGACAGGCGGTGGGCGATGACGATCGACGTGCGCCCGGCGAGCAGGCGGCGCAGGCCGTCCTCGATGTGCCCCTCGGTGTGCAGGTCGACGTTGGAGGTCGCCTCGTCGAGGATCAGGATCCGCGGGTCGGCGATCAGCGCCCGCGCGAAGGCCACGAGCTGGCGCTGCCCGGCCGACAGCTGGGTCCCGCGCTCGCCGACCTGCGTGTCGTAGCCCTGCTCGAGCTGGGCGACGAACTCGTGCACGCCGACCGCTCGGGCGGCGGCGCGGATCTCCTCGCCGCTGGCGTCCGGGCGCCCGAAGGCGATGTTGTCGCCGATCGTGCCGCTGAACAGAAAGCCCTCCTGCGGGACGACGCCCATCTGCGTGCGCAGCGACGCTTGGGTGACCTCGCGCAGGTCGTGGCCGTCGACGAGCACCGCGCCGCGCGTCGGGTCATAGAAGCGCGCGACGAGCTTGGCGATGGTCGACTTGCCGGCCCCCGTCGCGCCCACGAGGGCCACGGTCTGGCCGGGCGCGACGGTCAGCGAGACGTCGCGCAGCGCCCACACAGCCTCGTCGCCGGCGCGGTAGCAGAAGCTCACGTCGCGGAACTCGATCTCCCCGCGCAGGATGGGCAGGTCGACCGCGCCGGGCCGGTCGACGAGGTCGGGCTCCTCGTCGAGCAGCTCGAAGATCTTGTCCAGGGCCGCCATGCCCGACTGGTAGGTCGTGTAGAGCTGCGAGAGCTGCTGGATCGGGTCGAAGAAGCCGTTCAGCGCGGCCACGAAGCCGACGAGCACGCCGATGGTCACGTTGCCGTCGATCGCCTGGATGCCGCCGTAGAGCAGGATCGCGCCGGTGGCCAGCGCGCTGAGCAGCTCGACGCCGGGAAAGTAGGCGGCGTTGAGGTTGACCGTGGCCAGGTTGGCCGCGCGGTGGCGCTCGTTGAGCTCGCGGAAGCGGCGGGCATGCTGGGGCTCCTGGCCGAAGGAGCGCACGATCCGGATACCCGACAGCGACTCCTGCAGATAGGCCGTGATCGCTCCGATCGTCTCGCGGGTGCGCGCGTAGGCGTCGGCGGAGGCGATCCGGAAGGCCAGCGAGGCCACCGCCATGACCGGGAAGATGAGGAAGGTCAGCAGCGCGAGCTCGGCGTCGAGCAGGGCGAGGATGACGATCGTGCCCAGCAGCGTCAGCGAGGCCTGAAAGAGCGTGACGACGCTGTCGGTGACCAGCGAGTCCAGGGCCTGCACGTCGTTGGTCATGCGCGAGATGAGCTGGCCCGCCTGGCGGCGCTCGTAGAAGCCGACGGGCTGGTCCTGCAGGTGGCGGAAGATCCGCAGCCGCAGGTCCTGCAGCGCGCGCTGGCCGACCCAGCCGACGAGATAGGTCTGCGCGTAGGTCGCGCCCCAGTACACGAGCGCGCTGATCACGAAGGCCACCACGACGAGGTTCAGCGTCGCGACGTCCCCGGGGATGATGCCGTCGTCGATCGCGAGCTTGGCCAGCGGCGGCGGCGCCAGCGCGGCAGCGGTGGCCGCGGCCAGCGCGACGAACATCAGCGCGACCTTGCCGCGGTAAGGGCGCAGGAGCGCGAGCAGCCCGCGCAGCTTGCGTCCGCGCCCGCCCGTCTGGCGCAGGCGCCGGCGCAGCTCGGCGGTGGAGAGCGTCCCCGGGGCGGCGTGATTCACAGCCCCGCCACCTCTCGCTCGCGCGGCTTGCGGTTGAGAAAGACCTGGTCGGGGAGGCCCTTCTCGACGATCTCGCGGTAGAACGGCGAGCTCTGCAGCAGCTCCTCGTGCGTGCCGCGCGCGAGCAGCTCCCCACCATCGAGGACCACGATCTCGTCGGCCAACGCGATCGTCGACAGGCGATGGGCGATGACGAACGTCGTGCGCCCGGCCATCACCTCGCGCAGCGCCTGCTTGATCGCCTGCTCGGTGGAGGCGTCGACCGAAGACGTGGCGTCGTCGAGGACGAGGATCCGCGGATCGCCCAGCAGCGCGCGCGCGATCGCGATCCGCTGGCGCTGGCCGCCGCTGAGCGTCAGGCCGCGTTCGCCCACGCGCGTGTCATAGCCGTCGGGCAGGCGCTCGATGAACTCGTGGGCCTGCGCGCGGCGCGCGGCCGCGACGACCTCCTCGCGGGAGGCCCCGTCGCGCCCGCCCCGGGAGTAGGCGATGTTGTGGTGCACCGAGGCGCTGAAGAGGAACGGGTCGTCGGTGACCACCGCGATCTCGCTGCGCAGCGCGCGGTGGTCGACCGTGCGCACGTCCACACCGTCGACGAGCACCTGTCCGGCGGTCGGGTCATACAGGCGCGAGACGAGCTGGACGAGCGTCGTCTTGCCCGAGCCGGTCGCGCCGACGAGCGCCAGCGTCGTCCCCGCCTCCACGGTGAGTGAGACGTCGCGCAGCGCGGGCTTGAGCTGCGACGACGACGCGCTCGCGTCGTCGTAGCGCAGGCTGACGCCGCGCAGCTCCACGCGGCCCGAGCCCTCGGGCAGCGGCGGGGCGCCCGGCGCGGCGACGATCCGCGGCTGGCGGTCGAGCAGCTCGAACAGCCGGGCGCCCGAGGCGGTGGCGCGCTGGGCCATCCCGAGCGTGATCCCCAGCGAGCGCATCGGGGCCAGGAGCGCGAGCAGGTAGGTGTAGAACGCGGTGAACTCGCCGAGGCTCAGGCGCCCGTCGATAACCGCTCGGCCGCCGAGGAACAGCAGCGCGGCGAGCCCGAGCTGGGGCAGCAGCCCGATGAGCGGGTTGTAGAACGCCCGCAGTCGCGTGGAGATCATCGATTGGTCGAAGACGCGGTCCACGCTGCCGTGGAAGCGCGTGAACTGGCGCTCCTCGCGGGCGAAGGCCTTGACCACCCGCACGCCGCCGACGTTCTCCTCCGCGTCGGCGGTCAGCTCGGCTATGCGCTGCTGGACCTCCTGCAGCGCCGGTCGCGAGCGGCGTCCGTAACGCTGGGCGATCCAGACCACGAACGGCACGGGGAACAGCGCGATCGCCGCGAGCCCGGGGTCGATGACGAACATCGCCGCGCCGGCGAAGAGGATCGTCAGGGCGGCCTGCAGTATGAACACGAGCCCGTAGCCGAGGAAGAAGCGCACCGCCTGCAGGTCGACCGTGGCGCGCGACATGAGCTGGCCGGTCTGCTGGCCGTCGAAGAAGCCGAGCTCCAGCGAGAGCAGGTGATCGTAGACGCGGTTGCGCAGGTCAAGCTCGACGCCGAGCGAGACGCGACCGGCGATCAGCCGGCGCGCCACCGTGAGCGCGACGCGAAGCAGTCCGGCGAGGGCGATGCCCGCCGCCACGAGCTCGAGCCGGTCGCCGTCGCCGTCGCGGATCGCGCTGACCGCGGCGCCGGTCAGCGCGGGGATGGCGACCGTCGCGCCCATGGCCAGGGCGGCCAGCCCGCACGACCACCAGACGCCGCGCTTGTGATCGCGCAGGAAGCCTAGGAGTCGCAGGAACGTGGCCATAGGTCCATACTAGTTGCTCGGTCAATCAGTTCTCGGAGGATGTCGCGCATCCTGCAACCTCAAGTGCTCTCGAAGTCAAGGCCGATCCACGCCCACGAACCCGGGAATCGATCATCTACTCTGCGCGCATGCCGGCGCCGCCGCCCGTGGGCCTGTGCGAGAGCTGCCGCCACCAGCGCGTGGTGGCGACCAGCCGCGGATCGTCGTACTCGCTGTGCGAGCTCTCGCGCGAGGACGATCGCTATCCCCGCTACCCGCGCCTGCCGGTGCTGCGCTGCGGCGGGCACCGGCCGCGGGAGTTGCAGACATGAGGCGGTGGGTCGTCGCCGTCCTCGCCGCGCTGGCCGTGGGCCTCGCGTCCGCGTGCGGTGACGACGACAGCTCGGGCGGTGAGGCGGTCGCCGCCCCCGGTTCGGGCCAGGCCGCGCCGGCCGCGCGGTGGCGCACGCTGCGCTCCTCGCCGCTCATGCGCACCGAGGTGGCG
>JACCQW010000183.1 GCA_013813955.1 Solirubrobacterales bacterium | reverse complement strand
TCGCCGTGGGTGCGGTAGTCCTGCAGGATCGCGCGCGCGTTGTGCAGCTTGTCGGCCAGCGACACGCGCACCGCGTCAGGCGTCTTGTGCGCGATCGACGCGACGTAGGCGCGCTTGCGCTCGTGCCAGTCGTCGTGCCCGTCCTTGGGCGCCTGCGTATCGGAGTTGGCCTCGACGATGTGCGCGACCGCCGCGCCGAAGCGCTGGTCGATGTCCGCGAGCGCCGCCGGCCCGCCGCCGTCCTCGACGAGGTCGTGCAGCATCGCGCCGATCGCCTCGTCCTCCGAGCCGCCCATCTCGAGCACGAGCGCCGTGACCGATAGCAGGTGCGCCACGTAGGGGATGTCGGTGCCCTTGCGCAGCTGGCGGCGATGGTGCGCCAGCGCGTAGGCGAGCGCGGCATCGAACCGGTCGCTGAGCAGGGGGGTGTCGGTGAAGCTCTCGGGCATCGTGCGCCTACCCTCGCAGCCGCTCGAGCCGTTGGGCGCAGTCGGTTTCCATCCCGCACAGCGCCTCGACGGCGAAGCCCCGCTCGTATGCGGTCCTCGCCTCGGAGTCCCGGCCCAGCGCCTCGCAGCACTGCCCCAGCCAGCACCAGGCCCACGAGTTGGCCGGCACCAGCTCGGTGTAGCGGCGCAGGTGCGCGTAGGCGCGATCGGGACGACCGACGTCCACGAGCGTGTAGCCCAGGCCGAAGTGCGCGCGCATGTCGCCCGCGTCCAGCGCGAGCTCCCAGTGCGGGAGCGCCGCCTCGGCGGATTCGGCGTTGATGGCGGTGTGAAAGTGCAGCGCGTCAGCCGTGGGATCGTCGCCGACCTGCGCGCGCACCGCGAGCACGATCTCGCCGGCGCTGGCGTCGACGAGCCCGAGGCGCGGCACGGTGAACCGCGGCCCGTCCCACAGCTCCGGGTCCTCCTCGGGCAGCTCGAACTCCGACATGTCGATGATCTCAAAGCCGAGGACCGGACCGGCCTCGGGGTCGGCCACCACGAACGCGAGCTGGCCGCTGTCTGCGACGAGCCGCTGCCCGTCGGCGATTCCGTCGGAGACGGTCCCGAAGGCCAGGCAGTGCATCGAGTCCCACCACGGATCCACGGTCAGGTGCAGCGGATCGGAGGTGACCGCCTCGGGGAGATCGAAGTGGGTCGGTGGATCGCTCATGTTCTGTAGGTCGCGCCGCGGCGATCATCGCTGACGGCCCCGCTGCCCCGCGCCCCTGTCAGAAGTGCCGGCGGCGGCGCGACTGCTTGGGGGAATGCCCCTCGACGTCATCATCGATCAGGACGCGCTTCGCGTCGGCCCCGACTTCTCTGTGTCCTTTCAGCGCACGCTGCGCATCCCCGACGACGGCGGTGAGTACCCGCTGCCGCCGGGGCTCGGGCGCTTCCCGCTGCGCCGCCAAAGCGGCGATCTTCTGCTGCCGATGTATCAGCGCGAGGCGCTGTGGCTCTCCTTCGAGGGCAGCTCGTGGATCCCGCACGCCGTCAAGGTCGGCGTCGGCGGCATCGACGCGCTCACCGGCGAGCCGTTTGACCCGGCGGGGCTGTCCGCCGATCCGCAGGACTACCTCGTCAGCGGCGACCAGCCCTGGCTTGACGGCATCAACGCAGGCGACGGCTACATCCGCCAGTTCGTGGCCATGGCGCTGGGCAGCGGCGTGACCGTCGAGGGACAGCTCACCGGCGCGGAGACGAAGGGTGGCCTGCAGCTGCTCGTCGTGCCGCCCAAGCCCGGCCGCTTCCCCGACGAGCCGATCCTGGCGCTGAACGTCGAGCAGTGCATGTCTTCGCCCGAGATGGGCCTGGGCGCCGGCGGTCGCATGCGCCAGGAGATCTACCCCGACGATCATGGCCTGGACACCTGGGACCTGGAGCGCGCGACGCTCGTGGAGATCGCGCTGTGCAACAGCCTCGCCTGGAGTGAGCTGACCGGCGAGGCGCCACCGCCCACGCCGATCAACGCCGCGACGTACACGAAGTTCGGCCTGCCCTGGTTCGAGCGCTACGCCGAGGGCCGCGACATCCCGGCATCGAAGAAGCTTGCCGGCGTGCGCTCGGTCGATGAGGAGACCGACCTGCCACTGCCGGTGGCACCGGCGCAGATCGCCGGCGCCGGGCCCGAGCCGATCGCCACCCGCCGCTACCCGTTCGCCACCCGCATCGGCGAGCGCTTCGAGCGTACGGAGACGATGTTCGGAGGGGAGGGCTGGGTCGTGTACGCCGGCGACCTGGACGGCGCCGCCTACGTGATCGCCGACGAGGGCACGATGGCCGACTTCCTCGAGCCCGGCGACGCAGATGACCTGATCGCGGTGCACCTCTTCGCATCACCCGCGTCGCGTCGCGGCTGGGCGCTCAACGAGCGCGCCCGGTTCGCCGCCGCGGGCC
>JACCQW010000181.1 GCA_013813955.1 Solirubrobacterales bacterium | reverse complement strand
GGGCGTGACCGCGTCGAGCACGACGGCGCCCTCGGCGAACAGCGCCCGCGCCCGGGCCACCTCGCCGGCCACCCGCTCGCGCACGCCAGTGGTGGCGGGCCGCGCGGAGAGGTCGTCCTCGGCGAGGCCGGGCAGGTACACGCGGTCCATCGCCCAGTCCTCGCGCACGTCGCGGATGAAGTTCGTCAGCTGAAAGGCCACGCCCAGCGCGGCCACGGTCTCGCGCTCGGCCGGCGCGCCGAGCAGCGGGGCCATGATCCGCCCCACCGATGCGGCGCTGCCGTTCATGTAGGCGTCGAGCTCCTCCCGGTCGGCGATCCGGACCGGACGGCAGTCGGTGCGCATGGAGTCCATATACACGCGCAGCTCTCCCAGCGGCAGCGCGTGGCGCTGCCCGGCGTCGACGAGCGCGGCGACGACCGGGTGCGCCGAGCGACCGTCGCGCTCACCGTCCTGCAGCGCCGCCTGCCACGCGTCCAGCCGCGCGCAGCGCACGGCGGGGTCGGGGTGGCGGCGCGGGCCGTCGACGATCTCGTCGGCGCCGCGCACGTAGCCGTACAGCGCGTGGACCGCGGGGCGCACGTCGGGCGGCAGGCGCCTGGTCGCCCAGTAGAACGTCGGGTCGTGGCGGCGCTGCATGCGCCGGCAGGTTTCGTACGCCGAGCGCAGATCCAGATCGGTGCTCCTCCGTGCCACGTACTCGTTCATGCTGCCAGAGATGCCCGAGCTGCTCGACCACCAGCTTCTGTTCGTGACCGGCAAGGGCGGGGTGGGCAAGACGACGGTTGCGGCAGCCGCCGCGATCCGCGCTGCCGGCGAGGGGCGCCGGGTCATCCTGGCCGAGACCGGCGCCCAGCGGATGCCCGGCCTCTTCGGGGTCCCCGTGCCGCCCCGCGGCGAGGAGGTCCAGGTCGCCGACGGCCTGTGGACGCTGGCCATCGACACCCCGCTCGCGCTGGAGGAGTTCGTCGCCGCGCAGCTGCGCTCGCGGGCGCTCGTGCAGGTGCTCACGCGCAGCAACATGTTCCGCGCCTTCGTCGAGGCCGCGCCCGGAGCCCGTGAGCTCGTGGCCATCACGAAGGTCTGGGAGCTTGTCCAGAAGCGCCGGTGGGTGCGCAGGCGTCCGGCGTACGACCTCGTCGTCGTCGACGCGCCGGCCTCCGGGCACGGGCTCGGGCTGCTGCGCACGCCCCGGACCTTCGCCGACATCGCGCGAGTCGGGCCGCTGCACAGCCAGGCCGCGCGCGTGCGCGAGTGGCTGGAGGACTCGCGGCGCACCGCCTATCTCGCGGTCGCCCTGCCCTCCGAGATGCCGGTGACCGAGACGCTGGAGCTCGAGGGCCGCCTGCGCCGCACCATCGGGCGCAACCTCACGGCGATCGTCGTCAACGGGCTGCTGCCGCGGCGCTTCAGCCCGGCGGAGATCGAGCGCGTCGAGGCCGAGCTCGACGGGGCCCCGGCCGCCGCCGCCGCGCGGACGCAGGCCGCGCGCTCGCGCTTGCAGCACAATCAGCTTGCCCGCCTGCGCCGGGGCGCCCAGGCCCCGGTGTCCACGCTGCCGTTCGTCGCCCGCGAAGCGCTGTCGCTCGACGATGTGCGCGAGCTCGCGCGGCGGCTGTAGCTACTCGATCCCCAGGCGGTCCAGCAGGGACTCGTCGGCGCGCCAGCCGCGGCGCACGCGCACCGCGAGGTCGAGGTGCACGTGCGTTCCCAGGTGGCGCTCGATCTCGCGGCGCGCCGCCGTCCCGATCGCCTTGATCATCCTGCCGCCCGCGCCGATGAGGATGCCCTTCTGGGACTCGGTCTCCACCCAGGCCAGCGCGTGGACGCGGGTCAGGTCCTCGCGCGAGGTGTCGATGTCGTCGACGTGCACCTCGACGGCGTGGGGCACCTCCTGGAAGGTGCGCCGCAGCACCTGCTCACGGATGAGCTCGGCGAGCAGGACCTCCTCGGCCTGGTCGCTGCCCTCGTCCGCCGCGAACAGGTACGGGCCCTGCGGCACGAGGCGCGCGAGGTGCCCGGTCAGCTCCTCCACGCCGGTCCCCCGCCGGGCGGAGACGGGGAAGATGTCGTCGGAGACCTCGAGCTCCGCGGCGCCCTGCAGCGCGGCGACGGTCCGCGCGCGGTCCAGGCGGTCGACCTTGTTGACGGCGACGACCGCGGGTGTGCTCGCCGCCCGCAGGATCTGCGCGATGAAGCGGTCGCCCGGCCCGACGCCCTGCTCGCCGTTGAGCATCAGCAGCGCCGCGTCGGAGCCGGCGAGCTCGCGCTCGACGCGGCTCTGCATGCGCTGGGTCAGGGCGTCGCGCGGGCGCTGGACGCCGGGCAGGTCGACGAGCACGAGCTGCGCGTCGCCGCGCTGGGCCACGCCGCGGATCGCGCGGCGGGTGGTCTGCGGCTTGTCGGAGACGATCGCGACCTTGCGCCCGACGATCGCGTTGACCAGCGTCGACTTGCCGACGTTCGGGCGGCCCGCGAGCGCGACGAAGCCCGCCCGCGTCACGGGGTGACCCAGGCGAGGATCTCGCGCTGGACGGCGAGCATCTCGCCCGCATCGGTCTCGTGGTCCATCCCGGTCAGGTGCAGCGCGCCGTGCACGACGGCCTCGCGCAGGTCGGCGGTGTGCTCGGGGCAGATGACGATGTCGCCGAGCTCGCGTGGGCCCGCGGGCTCGCCCTCACCGTCCACCGGAAAGGAGAGCACGTCGGTCGGGCCGTCCTCGTCGCGGTGGGCCGCGTTGAGCTCGGCGATTCGCTCCGTGCTGACAAACTCGACCGCGACGTGGCCGTCGTGGACGCCGGCGGAGGCCAGCGCGATCGACAGCAGCCGCTCGACCTCCTCGAGCGCCAGGCGGCTGGGGCCGAGGACCTCGACCTCGAGCGCCGGCTCGCGCGGCGGGCTCAAGCCCGGCGGCGGTCGGCGGGCCGCAGCTCGGCGGTGCTGCGCTCCGTGTGCTCGGCGTAGGCCTCGACGATCCGCTGCACGAGGCGGTGGCGAACGACATCCTCGCCGCCGAAGCGCACGAAGTCGATGCCGTCGATGCCCTCGAGAATGTCGCCGACGACGACGAGGCCGGAGCCCCCGTCGCGCGGCAGGTCGATCTGCGTGATGTCGCCGGTGATGACCATCCGCGAGTTGAAGCCCAGGCGGGTGAGGATCATCTTCATCTGCTCGGGCGTCGTGTTCTGCGCCTCGTCGAGGATGATGAAGCTGTCGTTGAGCGTCCGCCCGCGCATGAAGGCCAGCGGCGCGACCTCGATCTGCCCGCGCTCTAGGTAGGAGGAGACCTTCTCGGCCTCGAGCATGTCGTGCAGCGCGTCGAACAGCGGGCGCAGGTAGGGGTCGATCTTGGCCATGAGGTCGCCGGGCAGGAAGCCCAGGCGCTCGCCGGCCTCGACCGCGGGGCGGGTGAGGATGATCCGGTTGACCTCGCGGCGGCTGAGCGCGGCGGCGGCCAGGGCGACGGCGAGGAACGTCTTGCCGGTCCCGGCCGGCCCCACGCCGAAGGTGATGGTGTTGTCGCGGATCGAGTCCACGTAGCGCTTCTGATTGACCGTCTTGGGCGCGATCTGCTTGGAGCGGTGGCGCCAGACGACGTCCTCGAGGATCGCGGCCGGTGAGGTGTGCTGATCCAGCGCGCCGGTGATCGCGGCGATCGTGCCGGGCGCGATCTCGTGGCCCTGGGCGATGAGGTCGGTCAGCTCGCGCACCACGGTCGCCGCGGCCTGCACCGCATCGGGGTCGCCGTCGAGGGTGACGACGTTGCCGCGCATATACAGCTCGCACTCCACGTGGCCCTCGAGCGCGCGGAGCACCGCGTCGCCGCTGCCCGCCAGCTCGGCGGCGACCTCGTTGGGCAGCTCGATCTGCGTGCGCATCAGGCGAGCTCTTCGCGGACGAGCGCGGAGATGCGCCGGCCGTCGGCGCGGCCACCGGCCTTCGCCATGGCGGCCTTCATGACGTCGCCCATGTCCCGGGGGGAGCTGGCGCCGGTCTCGGCGACAGCCTCGCGCACGAGCGCGCGCAAGTCGTCGTCGCTGAGCTCGGCGGGCAGGTAGGCCTCGATGACCCGCGCCTCGGCCTCCTCGCCGTCGGCCAGCTCGCCGCGGCCGTTGTCACGGAAGGCGGTGGCAGCCTCCAGGCGGCGCTTGCGCTCGCGCCGCAGCACGGCGAGCTCGTCGCCGTCGCCTTCCTTGGCGGCCTTCTGCAACTCGGAGAGCACCAGACGCAGGGCGCCGACGCGATCCTTCTCCCCGGCCTTCATGGCGGTGGTGAGGTCCTGCTTCACCGTGTCGGCCAGCGTCATCCGCATCCAGGATACGGACACTGCGCGGCGCCATCAGCGCACGAGCGTGAGGGCGGCCCACTCGCCGCCGTGGCGGCGCGCGCGCTCGTGCAGGCCGTGGGCCCCGAACGCGGCCGCGATCTCGTCGGCCTCGCCGCGCAGCAGGCCGCTCACGACCAGCAGCTCGGGCGCCTCGCAGCCGAAGCCGCCGGCCGCGAGGTGCACAAGCAGCGGGCGCACGAGGTTCGCCACGACCGTCCGCGCGCTCGGCGCCGGGCCGTCGCGCAGCAGGTCGAAGGCCTGCGCAGCGACCTCGACGCCGTTGGCGCTCGCGTTGCCGCGCGTCGCCTCGACCGACTCGCGCTCGTGGTCGACGCCGGCGACCGGCCCGAAGCCGAGCTTCGCTGCGGCAATGGCGAGCACGCCTGAGCCGCAGCCGAGGTCGGCTACGGAACCCGCCGGCTCCACCTCGAGCAGCAGCTCCAGGCTGCCCTCGGTCGTGGCG
>JACCQW010000155.1 GCA_013813955.1 Solirubrobacterales bacterium | reverse complement strand
CGCCACGAGCGCGGTGCCCGCGGTCACGCCGATCGCGGCGGCGGCGACGGGCCGGGCCAGCGTGGGCCAGTTGCGCGGGTCGCGCATCGCGCCGATCTCCCACGCCTCGAGCTCGTCGACGGCGACGTCGGTGAGCTCCTGCAGCGTGCTCTCCACGCGCGCCCTGAGGTCGTCGGGCGGGTCGACCGGGCTCAGCGCCCGGCGCAGCAGCTGCTCGAAGTCGGGCTGCAGCGCTTCGCTCATGGTGCGGTCACGATCGCCTTGAGCTGCTTGACGGCCCGGTGCAGCAGCACCTTGGTCGCGCCGTCGGTCTTGTCCATCGCCCGCGCGATCTCACGATTGTCCATTCCCAGCGCGAAGCGCATGATCAGCGCCTCTCGCCGCTCGTCGGGCAGCTGCTTGACGCCCTCCAGGATGCGCGCCAGCTCGTCGCGGCCCTCGACCAGCTCCTCCGTGGTGTGGTGCGCGGTGAGCGTCGACGTGTCGTCGATCGACGTCTGCGGCTTGCGCGAGCGGTCGCGGTAGAGGTTCGCGGCGAGGTTGTGCGCGATGCGTATCAGCCAGGGACGCAGCGGCCGGCCGTCGGACTCGGCCCGTGCACGCGCGAAGTGCCGGTAGGCCTGCAGGAACGTCTGCTCGGTCAGATCCTCGGCGTCGTGATGGTTGCCCACCCGGTAGTAGGAGTACGAGTAGACGTCGCGCAGGTGGGCCCGATAGAGCTCCGAGAACTCGCGGTCGAGCTCGGCCTTGGCCGGATCGGGCTGCGGCACGCACGCCAGCCTACCCCCGCTCGCGCGCCGGATACGGGTCGCCGATCATGCCGTTCGATACCCGGTCTCGTGACGGGCGTTACAGTCCACCGGGACGCCATGGCCATCGATCGCGCAAAGACCGTCCGCGGGGCCCTCGCCGGCGCCGTGGCCGCCGGGGTCTGGGCGGCGCAGCAGCCGCTGGACAAGCGTCTCTTCGGGGTCGGCAACGACGACACCGAGCTGCTGGGCAAGCTCGTCACCCGCGGTGCCGCGTGGCCTGTCGTCGGGGTCGCGATGCACCTCGCCAACGGCGCCGCCTTCGGGGCGCTGTACGCCAACGCGGCGCCACACGTGCCGTTGCCGTCCTGGTCGCGCGGTCCCCTGGCCGGTCTCGCCGAGCACCTGGCCACCTGGCCGCTGAGCGCCGTCTCCGATCATGTGCACCCCGCGCGCAGGGAGCTGCCCCCCCTGACGGGCGACGTGCGCGCGTTCGCGCAGGCCACGTGGCGCCACCTGCTCTTCGGCGTCGTGCTGGGCGAGCTCGAGCGGCGCCTGAACGCGCCCGCCGACCCGGAGATCCCCTCCTATGAGCACGTCGTCTCCAGCAACGGGCACGGCAACCTCGAGCACGCGGGCGCCGCGGGCCCGGCGCCGTCGTAGACTCGGCCGACCGGCCGGAGTAGCTCAGCTGGTAGAGCAGCTGATTTGTAATCAGCAGGCCAGGGGTTCGAGTCCCCTCTCCGGCTCTGCCGCGCGGCGCGGGCCCCGGGCTGTCTAGGGTGTGGCCCATGAACCTGCGCCACGCCACCACTGTCCTGCTGGGCGCCGCCGCACTGGGCGCGGCCGGCTGCAACGACGACGAGGAGGAGGGTGCCGCGGCCCCCGCGACCCAAGCGCCCGCCGCCACCGCCGAGGCTCCCGCGCCCACCACCGAAGGCGGGGACGAGAGCGCCACCGCCGACTCCGGCCTGAAGATCAGCCGGAAGCTGGGCTCCAAGCCCGAGATCCCGAAGGCGGAGGGCGACCCGCCGACCGAGCTCGTCATCGACGACGTGGTCGAGGGCAAGGCCGCGGCCGCCAAGGCGGGCGACACGCTGACCGTCCAGTACGTCGGCGTCCTGCGCTCCACCGGCGAGCAGTTCGACGCGTCGTGGGACTCCGGTCAGCCCTTCTCGTTCCCGCTGGGCCAGGGCATGGTCATCCCGGGTTGGGACCAGGGTCTGGTGGGGATGAAGGCCGGCGGTCGGCGCACTCTGGTGATCCCGCCGGACCTCGCCTACGGGCCGCAGGGCTCGCCGCCGGCGATCGGCCCCGGCGAGACGCTGGTCTTCGTGATCGACCTGCTCGAGATCGCCTAGCGCGAGCGGGCGCCGGCGCGGCGCCGGGC
>JACCQW010000143.1 GCA_013813955.1 Solirubrobacterales bacterium | reverse complement strand
CGTCGCCCAGCGCGGTGAGGAACGTCGCGGCGCCCGCGAGCTTGCGCAGCTGCACGGCGGCCACCGCCCCGCCCCCCGCCGGCACGGCGAAGACCTCGCGCGCGTGGACGATCTCCCCCGGGCGCGGCACGTGGGGCACGCGCGCGAACTCCACCCACTCCACATGGCCGACGACGCCGACGCGGACCACGCCGGCCGGGCTCAGCGGCCGCTGCGCCGGGTGCCGCCCGGCCCGCCCTCGAGCACCTTCGGGTACTTCTCGCTGAGGCCCTGGAAGGGCACCGGCCCCTGGACCCGGCAGCCGGGGGTGCTCGTCGGGCTCTTCACACCCGAGTTCGCGCAGTCGAAGCTCGGGAGGATGAGCCCCTCCGGGTCGGGCTTCGCGTCCGGCGCGAGGTAGGCGTTTCCGCGGTTGTCTGCGCTGCGCCGCGCCGCGGGCGGCGTCTGGGACCCGGCGACGATGATCTGCGGCAGCACGTGGCCGTTGCTGTTGTTGCCCGGCGTCACCGCGCGCTTTCCGGCCAGCGCGCCGGGGCCGGTGCTCAGGAAGTCCGCGACCTTGGCCTGGTTGAGCTCGAGGAACCGCAGGATCGGGTTGACCTGCTGCAGGAACGGCCCCGCGGAGGCGAGCGTCGGATCCAGCCCGCGCAGCACCCGGCTGAGCGCGGGAAGGCCGCGGTCGCCCGCCTTGATCAGCGGGTCGAGGTCGTCGAAGAGATCCTCGAGGTCGGGCGAGAGACGCTGCAGCGAGATGAACGTCGGCTGCACGTCCTCGAGCACCGGGTCGAGGTCGCGGATGAGTGGCTCGGTGTCCTGGGAGAACGTGCGCAGGCGCGCGAGCGTGGCCTTGGACTCGTCGAGGAACGTGGGGAAGATCCGGATCGACTCGGCCAGCGAGTCGCGGCGGTCGGCGAGCTCCTCGAACGTGTCCGTGTTGCGCTGGATGAGCGTGCGCAGCGCGCCCTCGTTGCGGGTGACGGCCTCGAACGTCTTGCCCGTGTCGCGCACGAGGGTCTTCAGCGCCCGGCGGCGGTCGTTGAGCACGTCGACGACGCCCTGGGCGTTCTCGGCGAAGACCGGCAGGTTGCCCAGCGCGTCGTTGAGGTCGCGCCCGCGCCCCACCCCGGCCTGCGCGATCGACGCCTGCCATTCCTGGAACGCCTTGCGCGTGTCCTTGTCGAAGATGCGCAGCAGCTCGTCGAACTCGACGGCCTCGGCCACCTGCCCGTTGGCCAGGCGCCCGTCCTCCCTGACGGGCGCCGCGCCCTTCGAACCGGTCGTGAGCTCGATGTAGGTCTCGCCCAGCAGCGTCTTCTGGCGCAGGATGGCGCGCGCATCGGAGCGCAGCGGCGCGTACTTCTCGTCGATCTGCAGCTCGGCCAGCGTGCGGTTGCCGGCCGGGTCGAGCTCCTTGGCGACGACCTTGCCGACCGAGACGCCGGCGGTCCGCACGTCGGCCTGCTCGGCGAGCGTCGTCGCGTCGTCGAAGGCGATCTTCACGCGGTAGCCCTCGGGCTTGAGCGGGATCGGGCCGCCGAAGGCCAGCCAGAGGAACAGCAGCAGCCCGAAGCACGACAGCGAGAAGCCGCTGATGACGGCGATGCGCCCGATGGTCATCTCGGACTTGTTCACTTGCCCCCCACCTTCGGCTTGGTCTTCCCGAGCGTGCGCAGCGCGCGGGTGACGTTGGTCGAGGCCGTGTCGGGGTTCTTGCAGGCGGTGGCCAGCAGCGGGGAGAGCCCGAGCGCGAACTCCAGCGGCGGCTCGTCGTTGACCAGGCTCGTGAACGTCCCGCAGGTGCCGGTCAGGAACACGGGGCGGATCGGCCCGTTGGCGTCCTCGGTGCTCTGCAGGTTCAAGCCCTGGTGGGCGGTCCACGCCAGCCAGAACAGATAGCCCTCCTCGCGAGCGGCCCTGTCGTTGTCAGGGGCCTCCCGGCCGGCGGGGTTGAACGCGGCCATGTTGAGGAAGCGGTTGAGGACGTTCGCCGACCGGTCGAGCTCGGGGAACGCGCGCGAGAGTCCACGCGCGGCGGGCGCCAGGTCCTGAACCAGCGGGCGCGCGGCGCGGACGAACGGGCGGATCTGCGACCGGACGATCGGCGCGGCCTCGCGGGCGAACGGGCGCACCTCGTCGTTGGCCTCGTCGAGCTCGCGCACCGCCGGCACGAGGGCGCGGGTGGTCGGGCCGAGCTGCTGGGCGAACGGCTGCACCGCGCGTAGCGTGCGCGTGGCCTGCGTGAGCGTCGGAGCGAGCTCGGAGACGGTGTCGCGCAGGTTGTCGTCCTCGGAGGCGAACGCCGTGAACGTCGTCGCGGCGCTGTCGACGAGCTCGGACAGGTCGCGCGGCTTGTCGGCCAGACGGCCGTTGAGATCGGCCAGCGAGCTGACCAGGCGGCGCAGCGCGACGCGCTCGCGGCCGACCGCCCGGTTCACGCGAGCGAGGTCGCGGAAGGTGGGGTTGAAGCGCCTGAAGACCTCGGCCAGGTCGTTGCCGCGGTTGCGTAGCCCGCGGCCGGCCCCGTTTGCCAGCAGCGTGATGTAGTCGCGCGTGCGGTTGTCCAGCTCGGCGAGGATCTCGTCGAGGTCGACGTCGGTGAGCGTGTTGCGGATCGGGATCGTGAAGCCCTCGCGCACCGGCGGGCCCGCCCTGCCGGGGAAGATCTGCACGTACATGTCCTTCAGGCCGGTGCGCGGGCGCAGCAGCGCGGTGGCGTCACGGTGGATGAGGTCGTCGAACTCCTGCTCGATGTCCAGCCCGACCACGGCGCGCCCGTCCTTCAGCTCGACCTCGCCGATGCTCCCGATGTCCACGCCGGCGACCTGCACGGTCTGGCCCTGGCCCGGCGTCACCGCCTGGGCATTGTCGAGCACGACGTCGATGCGCATCGGCTTGTCCTCGATCAACGGGAAGCGCAAGCGCTGCTCGTTGAGGATGTAGCCCCCCACCACCACGGCGATCGCGAACAGGCCGATGATCGCCAGGAACGGACGCAGGTTCTTGCGGATGACGCGCGTCATCGGCCCTCACCCCGCAGCGTGCGCTCCAGCGCGCCGGTGAGGCCGTTGCGGCTGGCGATCCGGCGGATCTCCTGCAGCGTGATGTCACGCTCCAGCACGCGGGTGTCCTTGCCCTGGGCCTTCAGCTGGCGGCGCATGGTCGCGACAGCGACGTCCTGGGCCTTGGCCGAGCGCGTCCGGGAGGCCGCGCCGGTGGTGTTCACGGTGGCCGGCGGGCCCTTCGGGATCGAGCGCAGGTCGGGGTTCTCCTGGGTCTCGCAGGGGACCTCGGGGCGCAGCGGCGGACGGCTGCGGTCCGGCGGAGGGTTGTTGCCGACGATCGGCTCGAGCGTGGTGCCGAAGAGGCCGTTGCCGAGGTTGAACGTCTCCAGACCGCCGGTCCCGAGCACCTTGAACCACTGGCCGTTGGCATCGAAGGAGCGGCTCTCGCCGGCCAGGCCGGCCAGCGACTTGCCGAACTCCTGGTGCACCGGGCCGGTGGCGGGGAAGGCCTTGTCGGTCAACCGGTCGTCGCCGTAGGGGACCAGGACCTCGCTCGTGCAGCCCGCCAGCGAGCGCAGCTGGCCGAGCACGGGCACGCTGTCGCGCGCCAGTCGCGTGAGCGACGGCGCCGCGCGGCGCAGATCGCGCGAGAGCCCGCGCAGCTCGCTGCCGCGCACGAGCCCGCGC
>JACCQW010000126.1 GCA_013813955.1 Solirubrobacterales bacterium | reverse complement strand
GGGTCAACCGGCTCTACCAGATGCACGCCACCGGCGATCTGCTGTTTCCGGCGATCAACGTCAACGACTCGGTCACCAAGTCGAAGTTCGACAACCTCTACGGCTGCCGCCACTCGCTGGTGGACGGCATCTTCCGCGCGACCGACGTGATGCTCGCCGGCAAGGTCGCCGTCGTCTGCGGCTACGGCGACGTCGGCAAGGGCTCCGCCGCCTCGCTGAGCGCCCAGGGCGCCCGCGTCGTGGTCACCGAGATCGATCCGATCTGCGCTCTGCAGGCCTCGATGGAGGGCTACGACGTCAAGACCCTGGAGGACGTCGTCGCGACCGCCGACGTGTTCGTCACGACGACGGGCAACAAGGACATCATCACCGCCGCGCACATGGCCCGCATGAAGCATCACGCGATCGTCGGGAACATCGGGCACTTCGACAACGAGATCGACATGGCCGGGCTGGCCCGTACGTCCGGCATCGAGCGGATCAACATCAAGCCGCAGGTCGACAAGTGGGTGTTCTCCGACGGCAAGGCGATCATCGTGCTGTCCGAGGGCCGGCTGCTGAACCTCGGCAACGCGACGGGGCACCCGAGCTTCGTGATGTCCAACTCGTTCACCAACCAGACCATGGCCCAGATCGAGCTGTTCACCAAGCGCGACGAGTACCCCACGCAGGTCTACGTGCTGCCCAAGCACCTCGACGAGAAGGTCGCGCGGCTGCACCTCGACGCGCTGGACGTGAAGCTCACCACGCTCAGCGACGAGCAGGCCGCCTACATCGGCGTCCCCGTCGAGGGCCCCTACAAGACCGACCAGTACCGCTACTAGCCAGGAACCGTCTCGCCGCGCCTGAGCGGCGCCGCCGAATGGGATCCCGCCCACCCGTGCGCTCGCACCGTCCCCGGTCGGCGTCACCACCCGACCACGACGATCCGGGTCCCTGATCGCGGCCATGACGGATTCCGCCACGCATGCCGCCGAGGGCCAGGCCCGGATCGAGTGGGCCGACGGGCAGATGCCGGTCCTGCGCTCGATCCGCGAGCGCTTCGCGACCGAGCGGCCGCTGGACGGGCTGACCGTCGCGGCGTGCCTGCACATCACCGCCGAGACCGCCAACCTCGTGCTGGCGCTCGGCGCCGGCGGTGCCCGGGTCGCGCTGTGCGCGGCGAACCCGCTGTCGACCCAGGACGACGTGGCGGCGGCGCTGACCGCGGCTGACATCACGGTGCGCGGCAGCCGCGGCGAGGACCTCGACGCGTACGCGGCCGATGTCGCCGAGCTGGTCGCCCTGCGCCCGGACATCACCCTTGACGACGGCGCGGACCTGCTCGCCGTCGTGCACGCCATGACGCCGCCCGGCAAGCTGCTCGGCGGCACGGAGGAGACCACCACCGGCCTGCTGCGCGTCCGCGCGCTCCAGGACGAAGGGCGCCTGGCCTGCCCGGTGATCGCGGTCAACGAGGCTCGCACCGAGCGCCTGTTCAACGATCACTACGGGACCGGCCAGTCCGCGCTGGACGGGATCCTGCGCGCCACGAACCTGCTGCTGGCCGGCAAGACGCTCGTCGTGCTCGGCCATGGCGTGACGGGGAAGGGGATCGCCGCCCGGGCGCGGGGCGCGGGCGCGCAGGTGATCGTCTGTGAGGTCGATCCGATGCGCGCCCTGGAGGCGCGGATGGAGGGCTTCGAGGTCATGCCCGCGCTCGACGCCGCGGCCCGCGGCGACCTGTTCGTGACGGTGACCGGCGCCCAGCGCGTGCTCACCGGCGAGCACTTCGCGCGCATGCGCGACGGAGCGGTGCTCGCCAACGCCGGGCACTTCGACGTGGAGATCGCCCTCGACGACCTGCGCGCGCTGGCCTCCGCCCCGCCGCGCGACGTGCTTCCGCTCGTCCAGCGCTACGAGATCGGGTCCGACCCGCCCGCGCACCTGAACCTGTTGGCCCAGGGTCGCGTCGTGAACCTCGCCGCGGGCCGTGGCCATCCGGCGGAGGTCATGGACATGAGCTTCGCCAACCAGGCGCTGGCCGCCGAGCACCTCGCGGGTGACGGCGGGCGCCTGCCCGCCGGCGTGCACCCGGTGCCCGAGGCGATCGACCGCGAGATCGCGCGGCTGAAGCTCGCCTCGCTCGGGGTGGGCATCGACGCGCTGACTCCCGAGCAGTCGGAGTACCTGCGCGGCTGGACCGCGCACTAGC
>JACCQW010000102.1 GCA_013813955.1 Solirubrobacterales bacterium | reverse complement strand
TCTCTTAGACGCGCCCCCCGCTCGAACTCGTCCGGGCTGAGGCCTCGTAGGTGCCCGGCTTGTCGTAGATCAGCACCGCATACTGCATGAGAACCTCCTCGTTGAGTTGCCTGTCGGTCCCTCAACGAACACCCCGTCTCGAAGGGGACAACGCCGAATAAAGATTCGGACGCTGCGAGCCCGAGACCTGGCCGGATGATGCAAGGGCCCGACGCGAGATCTGGCCCTCGCGGACTCGAGGTCGAGCCCGTCCGCGACGCGGATGTCGCCCTTTTATTCCCGGAGCAGTTCTCGGACCTCGACCGCGTTCGCCACGGTGCGAATCTACTGGGCGCTACGGCGCGCGTCCGGCCCCTCGGCCGCGAGCGTCGCGGGCGCGCCCGCACTGGAAGCGCGCGCGATCGCGTCCTCGAGGCTCAGCTGCCGGCCCTCCTCCCACGCCTGGGCGCCGTGGGTGCCGAGCTCCTGCCTGGGTCGATACAGGTGACGCTCGAGAAGGTCGTCCCAGAAGACGACGCTGTCGTCGACCCCCAGGAACTCGATGACGGCGGCGGCCGCGCCGCCCAGCCGCAGGCCCCCCTCACGCGAGCCTCCCGCGACCGAGGCCATCGCCGCTCCCTGCAGGTCGATCGCCGCCTGCGCTCGATCGCCCAGGTCCAGCGCCAGGCGGGCGGCCCGCACGTATCGGACACGTGCGGCGTCCGCATCGCCGCGCATCAGGGCGCAGTCCGCGAGCAGGTGGCGCGCGTGCTGCTCGCACCGCGCGTCGCCCTGCGCGACAGCCGCCTCCAGGGCTTCGGCGACGAGCGGCTCGGCGCGCTCGTGGTCGCCCTCGGCGACGAGCATCAGGCAATACAGGAGCTGGGCCGCGTCGACGAGGTCACCCCTCCCGAGGCGCTGCGCGCGGTCGGCGGCCGCAGCGGCAGCGGCACGGGCCTGCTCGTGGTCGCCAACGCGGAAGTGCACGTATGCGCGCGTCGAGAGCGCGGCGGCCTCCTCCAGCGTCTCGCCGAGCTCTGCCCACATCTCCGACGCTTGCCGCAGATGGTGCAGCGCCACCTCCAGCTCACCCTGCCAAGCCTCGAGCTCGCCCAGCCCGGCTAGCGCGCGAGCCGCGTGCGGCCCGCGCTCCGGCGCGCCGTCGAGGGCGGCGTCCAGCCGACGGCGTCCCTCGTCGAGGTGCGACCGCGCCGTCCAGAACCACCCAAGCGCACCGGCCAGCTGCAATCGCCCGGCCGGTTGGTGGAGAGCCAGCCAGTCCAGCGCGGCCCGAAGGTTGTCGTGCTCCGCATCGAGGCGCGCGATCCATCCCCGCTCGTCCTCCATGCGACCGCGGTACGCCGCCTCGCCGAGCGCGAGGAAGTGGCGGGCATGCAGCCCTCGCAGCTCGTCCGCCTCGCTCGCCTCCGCGAGCCGCTCCGCCGCGTACTCGCGAACCGTCGCCAGCAGCGCGAAGCGCTGCTCTTCCGCGTCGTGACCCCACCTCAGGAGGCTCTTCTCGACGAGCGACGCGAGGACGTGGACGGGATCGGCGCCGAGGCTGCCGCCGGCAGCGCAGACGGCTTGCGCCGCGGGCGCCGTGCAGCCGCCCGCGAACACCGACAGGCGCCGGAACAGAGAGGCCTCGGGGACCTCGAGCAGCCGGTAGCTCCACTCGATCGCCGCGCGCAGCGTCTGCTGTCGAGTCGGTAGGTCGCGCGCGCCCCTCGTCAGCGTTCGCAGAGGCTGCTCGAGACGCCGCACCAGCGACTGCGGCGTCATCGTCCGCACCCACGGCGCCGCCAGCTCGATCGCCAGCGGCAGTCCGTCGAGGCGCGCACAGAGCATCTCGACCGCGTGGCGGTTCTGGTCGGTCAGCTCGAATGCCGGCGCCACGGCGCGCGCCCGCTGCACGAACAGGCTCACTGCCTCTGGCCCGGCGAGCGGCGGCGTGTCGCGCTGATGCTCGCCGGAGAGCCGGAGTGCTTCGCGGCTGGTCGCCAGCAGCTTCAGCCGTGGTGCCACCGCCAGCAGGCGCGCGGCGTCGTCGGCCGCGTCGATGACGTGCTCGAAGTTGTCCACGAAGAGCAGGACGCGCCGGTCGGCCAGGTCGGCTTCGATGCCGTCCCACAGGGATCGCCCGGCGGACTCGGCGACGCCGAGCACGCGCGCGATCTCGTACAGGACGAGCCGCGGATCGGAGAGCTGCGCGAGCGGCGCGAACGCGACGCGGTCGAAGTCGTCGGCGATCTGCATCGCCGCCTCCAGCGCGAGGCGCGTCTTGCCCGTCCCCGGAGCACCGGTCAGCGTCACCAGCCGCACGTCGGGGCGCTGCAGGAGGTCGACGAGATCATCAAGCTGGGCTTCACGACCGACGAGCGGAGTGGCCGGGGCGGGGAGCCTGTCGACGTTGCGGGCCACGGGCTGCGGCGGCGGGATGAGCGACGGTTCCTGGTTGAGGATCGCGTGGTGGAGGTCGCGCAGCTGCGTCCCCGGCTCAATGCCCAGTTCGTCCATCAGGGCGCGGCGCGCCGACCGGTACGCGTCGAGCGCGTCGGCTTGGCGACCGTCGCGGTACAGCGCGAGCATCAGCTGCCCGCGCAGGCGCTCTCGCAGCGGGTGCTCGCGAATCAGCGCCTCGGCCTCCGGGATCACCTCCGCGTGACGGCCCAGCGCGAGCGCCGCCTCGACCCGCTCTTCGAGCGCCGCCAGGCGCAGCTCCTCCAGACGCGCGATCTCCGCCTGCGCGAACGCCTCGTAGCGCAGGTCGGCCAATGCAGGGCCGCGCCACAGCGCGAGGCCGTCGTCGAGCCGCTGCACCGCCATGTCCATCCGCCCGTTCGCGACCGCGGCGCCGGCGGATTGGACGAGCCGACCGAAGTGCTCGGCGTCGAGCTGCCCCGGGTCGAGCCTGAGCATGTAGCCCCCGGCCTGCGTCGCGAGCCGGCTCGCCTCCTCCACCCCCAGCAGCCGTCGCAGCTTCGAAACCGCGACCTGCACGGAGGTGGCCGAGGTCGGCGGTGGGTCCTCTCCCCACAGCGCGTCCGCGATCCGGTCCGTGGAGACGACGGAGTTCGCGTGCAGCGCCAGCAGCGCCACCAGGACCCGCTGGCGCCGACCACCGAGGGCCAGTGGCTCACCGTGAGTCTGAACCTGAACCTCAAGGGAACCGAGGATCCGGACCTGCATGTGCCTCCTCCTGCCCGTCTCAGCCCTCGTCAAAGATCAGATTAGCGGTCTGTAAGGCGGCTTCGGGAGCGTCCAGCAGCACATCCGGACGATCGATGGGAGACGCGATGATGGACGACACTGCAGGGCCCCGCCCGCGCCGGCGCGAGTTGGCCCACCGGAAGGCCCAGGGCCTCGATGTGTGGCTCGAATGGGATCCGCGGCACGACGAGGTGTACGTGCTGCTGCACGACACGATGGAGGAGTACTCGTTCGAGCTGTACGTCCCCGATCGCGCGGCGGCGCTCGACGCCTTCCACCACCCGTTCGCACACGCCTGCGGGAGCGTGTTGTGATGTCTCGCTACGCAATCATCACGCGCACCTGCCGGTGCTGGGTGCTGGCGACCGTCGCCGGCGGCCTGGTGGCGGCTGCGCCGGCGCAGGCGCAGGAGAGGCCGCGGGCGCGCGCCGTCGACGGCGTCGCCGGCATCGTCGAGGCGTTCAAGCGCTACCCGCTCGTCGCGGTCGACGAGAACCACGGTGACGTGGGCGAGCACGAGTTCCTGCGCAAACTCGTCACCGACCCGCGCGTCGCCCGCGCGGCGGACGTGATCGTGATCGAGGCCGGCAGCGCGGCGCAGCAACGCGCCGTCGACCGGTTCGTGGCAGGCGAGCGCGTCTCGCGCAAGGCGCTGGCCGCGACGTGGCGCGACTCGATCGGCGGCGGTGCCCTCGGCACGTGGGACGCCCCGATCTACGAGCAGTTCCTGCGCGCGATCCGCCGTGCGAACCGCGGCCGGCCGGCGGAGCAGCGTCTGCGCGTCGTTCTCGCGGACCCGCCCGTGGAGTGGAAGAAGGTGCGCACGGCGCAGCAGTTCAACCGCTGGGCGGTCCAGCGCGACAGCCACTATGCGGCCGTCGTGAACCGCGAGGTCATGGCGAAGGGCCGCCGGGCGCTGCTCATTGCGGGGCTCTTCCATTTCCTTCGCGACGCCGGCGTGCCGCAGCCGACCGCGCTGATGCGCATCGACGAGCAGCACCCGGGCAAGGCGTACCACGTCGCGCTGCCGCCGTTCGATCCCGCCATGGAGTACGGCGCCGCCTACGAGTACATGAAGTCGTTCCCGGCCGGCTCGCTGGTTGCGCTGGCGGGGACGGATCTCGGGGCGCTGCGCCAGCCCCGGCCTCCGCAGGCGCCCCAGGCGCCCACGCAGGAGGAGCATGCGGACGCGTGGCTGCTTCCGCCCGACCGCGGCCTCATCTCCAACGCCTACCCGACCGCGTTTGAGGACACGTGGTGGAGGGAGCTCATCCGGCGCAACCAATTGGGCGGGGTGAAGTTCGAGCCGGCCAAGATCTTCGCCCACCAGTGCGTCTACAGCACGCTGCAGGGAACGGGGCTGCGTCAGGCGACGCAGATGGGCCCCTCCTCGGGCGAGCCGCGCCTGAGGGGCTCGGTAGCGACGGGGGCGCAGCCGAAGAGCGCTGACGCGGCCTCGGCGGTCGCGGCCCAGCTGAGGGCGGGCAAGGTCGCGGCCATCGGTGACGCGCGCGCGCTCGGGCAGCAGCACGCCTTCTTGCGCAAGCTGATCGCGTCCGGGCAGCTGCCGGGGCGGCCGTCGATCGTCGTCGACTTCGGGAACAGCCGCCATCAGCGCCTGGTCGACGCCTACCTCAGTGGCGTGGACGTCCCGCTCGGCACGCTGGCGCGGGTCTGGCAGGACACGAGCCAGTTGATCGCCTACGACGCGCCGGCCTACGAGGACTTCTTCAAGGCCGTCCGCGACGCCAACCGCAGGCTTCCCGCCCAGCGGCGGATCCGCGTGCTACTCGGGGAGCCGCCGCTGAGGTGGGAGTCGACCCGCAGCCGCGGCGCGGTGCGCAAGGTCGTGGCCCGGCGCGCAGCGTTCATGGCACGGCTCGTCAAACGCCAGATCGCGAAGGAACGCAGCGTCGTGGTGGTGGCCGATCGCGACCTCGTGGCGCGCGTGCCGGGGTCGATCACCGGTCGCCTGCCCGCGGGCAAGAGCTGGGTCCTGCAGCCCCATGTCGGCTTCGGAGGCAATCAGAGCGCGCTGGAGGGGAAGCTCGGCGAGCCGGCCGCACCGTCCGCGCTCACGATCCGCGGCAGCTGGCTGGAGAGCCTGCAGTCCGGGCGCAACCTCGGCGGGAGCCGGTCCGGACGCGATCTCGGCCGCACGGCCGACGCCCTCCTATACCTGGGCCGGCCGGACGCGCTCCAGACGATGACCCCGTTGCCGACCCCGTTCCGCGACCGCTACGTGCGGGCGATCCGCCACCGCCACCGGCTCCTGTTCGGGGCGTCGTTTGACCCCGCGCGGGCGTTCCCGACGAGCAGCTGCGTCGGCGCCGTCGAGAGTGTCCACGGCTAGGCGAGCTGCTCCACCCCAGCACCAGAGCCGGGGGCCGCTGCGGTGGCCCCCGGCGCGGTGCGCGGCTACGAAGACCACCTCGAAGAACGAAGGAGAGAGAGGATGCGCCACACACATGTGAACCTCGGGCTGCGCCGAACCGTCGCCGTCGCCGTCGCCGTCGCGGTCGCCGTCGCCTACCTCGCGGCCGCCGTGTCGGTGTCGGCGGACGCCGGCGACCGGCTGCGCGCCCGCGCGAGCGTCATCGGCGGTGAGTCGGCGTCGTTCCCGGACTTCCCGTTCGTGGTCGCGGTCGCCGGTCGCGGCTCGAAGCTCCCGGACGGCCATACCTGTGGCGCGAGCCGTGTCGCTGCCGACGCGGTGGTGACCGCGGCGCACTGTGTGGACGGCACGCCGCTGGATCTGGTCGCCGGCCGCGAGAGGCTCTCCAGCACCGGCGGCGTCCGGCTGACGGTCGTCGAGACCGACCTGCATCCGCGCTACTCGCCGGGCGGCGGCTACGACGTGGCCATCCTGCGGACGGCGCGCGACCTTCCCGGCACGACAGTCCGGCTCGGCCGGCGCGACGACGGTCTCGGCATCGTCGGCAGTCGCGCCCGCGTGCTCGGCTGGGGGCTGATCAGCCAGCAGCCGGACCGCGCGAGCGACGTCCTCATGCGCGCTGACGTGCGCGTGCAGCCCGAGGCGAAGTGCGAAGAGACGTATCCGGAACTGTTCGACAGCGCGACGATGCTTTGCGCCGCCGGCGGGGAGGACGGTCGCCGGACCGACGCCTGCCGCGGCGACAGCGGCGGACCGCTGGTCACGACGACGAGCCCGCCGACTCTCGTCGGGATCGTCGCGGGCGGGACGGGGCGCTGCGGCGACCCGGCTGAGCCGACCAGCTACACGCGGGCATCGGCGGTGCGCGAGTTCATCGCCAAGCAGATCGCGCGTCCGGCGACCCCCGACCCGCCCGCCGGCTGGCGCCCGAGCAGCGGCCGCTCGCCGGGAGTCGCTGTCCGCTGCCACCGGCGCCTGTGCCGCGTGCGGATCGCGGTGCCCACGCATCTCGGCGTGATCGCTGGCGTCTCCGTCGGCGTCCGTCGTCGAGGCGGCGCATGCCTGGGCTCGGGGCGGTGCCCGCGCTTCCAGCGCAGCGTGGGCGCCACCCGCGCCGGCTCGGCACGCTGGATCGCGAGCGTCCGCGTGCCAATCGGCATCATCCGGATCACCGCTTCGGCGCGCGACCGCAACGGCGGCCTCGTCGGTGTGCCCGCGTGGGTGCGGGTGGCGGTGGCGGGATGAGCTGGTGGGCGATGCCACCGTACTAAGGCGCACTCGACCGAGATGATCCTCGGCCCCGGCCGAATGGTTCAAATGACAAACGCCGGATGACCGGCAAGGAGATAGCGATACACATGACCGAGACGACTGAGACAACGACCAGCGGGAGCATCGGGTGGTTCGAGGTACCTGCGGCTGACACCGAGCAGTCGCGCGCGTTCTACGGCGAACTGTTCTACTTCGCGATCTGCGCCGACCCTGCAGGCAACGCCTTCGGCGTGTTTGAAAATGCGGAGCAGGCGTGAGGTACGTCCTGCTATACGAGTCGGCGCCCGACGCGCTGACCAAGGTTCCCGAGCACTTCCCGGCGCACAGCGCCTGGGCCGACGAGTTCCATGACCGGGGCGACCTCCTGCTGATCGGCGCGTTCGCCAATCCGCAAGAGCAGGGCTCCATGGCCATCTTCACGTCGCGCGAGGCGGCCGAAGCCTCTGTGGCCGGTGACCCGTTCGTGCGCAACGGCGTGGTGTCCGGCCACGAGATCCGCGAATGGCAGGAGGTGTACAGCAGCGCCGCCGGCAAAGCTGCGTAGCGAGACCATCCTGCGGCGGGCTGTCGAGGCTGGAGTTGCGATCCGCCCTGAGGCGAGCGCGGCTTCGCGCCTCGGCCGGTGCCGGAGCGTCCCATCCCGGCACGGCGGACGGTATATGCCAGCAGACCTACCGCACGAGGCGCACCTCGAGCCCGCCCCCAGCGACGGCCTCTCCCGCCCCGCCGAGCAGCCCGAGGATCCGCGCCACGTACCCGCGGGTCTCGGGATAGGGCGGCACGCAGCCGCAGGCGGCGACGGGCGCCGGTCCGGCGTTGTAGGCGGCGAGCGCCAGCGGCACCGCGCCGAAGCGGCGCAGCAGGTCGCGCATGAGGTGCGCCTGGGCATCGATCGCCGCGCCCGAGTCCAGCGGGTCGCGCAACCCGTACTGGCGGGCGGTCCCGGGCATGAACTGCGCGATGCCGAGCGCGCCCGCCGGCGAGCGCGCGAACGGGTTGAAGTTGGACTCCGCGTACAGCTGGGCGGCGAGCAGGGCGGCGGAGACGCTCCATCGCTGCGCCGCGCGGCCGATCGCCGGGGCGAACCGGGCGGGCACGAAGGAGGGCATGCCACGAGCTCGCTCGCCGTCGCCGCCTGCCCCGCCCGCCGCGGGGGCGGCCCCCGCCGGAGCCTTCCGGCTTCCGAAGCCCACGGCGGTCGTACCGGCGTTGAGAGTGAACCCGTAGTGCCACAGCTCCCAGG
>JACCQW010000092.1 GCA_013813955.1 Solirubrobacterales bacterium | reverse complement strand
CGCCACGCGAGGTCCGCGGCCAGCACGATCGCCAGCAGCCAGCCGGCGCGGGCGACCACCAGCCACAGCGCCGGCGCCGCGTCACCCGCCGCGGCGAGCGGCGTCGTCACGAGGACTGGCAGCGGCTTCCACGAGGGTCCGGCGGACAGGTCGAGCCCGAGCCCCGCCAGCTCCCGGCCCCACACGAGCCAGGCCCACGCGTCGTAGACGGGCTCGTAGGGCAGCGCGAGCGACGCCCCCGCGAGGGCCAGGCAGGCGGCTACTAGTGCCGCCGGCGCCCGAAGCACGCCGCGGTCGCGCGGAAGGGCGCGGTGATCACGACGACGATCCGCGAGGCGCATCCATGGCACGACGATATCCTCCCCCGCCGCGGCGAGATAGCTCAGTTGGTAGAGCACACGACTGAAAATCGTGGTGTCCCCGGTTCGAGTCCGGGTCTCGCCATTGCGAAACCGGCGTGGACCCCGTGGGCCCAACGCGAGGCAGTGAGGGGAGGGCGGCATGAGAGGTTCAGCCGGGAGGTTCGATGCGGCGGTGGTGCAGGCGGCCCCTGTCGCGTTCGACATAGACGCAACCCTTGCGAAGGTTGCGCGGCTGACTGGTGAGAGCGCTGCCGGGGGCGCAGACCTCGTCGTCTTCCCCGAGGCATTCGTGTCGTGCTATCCGCGCGGGATCACCTTTGGAGCGACGGTCGGCTCACGCACCGCAGAGGGTCGTGCGTGGTTCCGCCGCTACTGGGAGTCCTCGATCGACGTTCCGGGACCGGCCGTAGACCGGCTCGGCGCGATCGCGAGCGAGCATGACGTGCACCTCGTGATCGGCGTGATGGAGCGCGAAGGCGGCACGCTGTACTGCGCCGTGCTGTTCTTCGCACCGTCGGGCGAGTGCCTGGGCAAGCACCGCAAGCTCATGCCGACCGCAGCCGAGCGGCTGGTCTGGGGCCAGGGTGACGGATCGACAATGCCGGTGCTCGAGACGCCGCTGGGTCGCCTCGGTGCGGTGATCTGCTGGGAGAACTACATGCCGCTGCTGCGGACGAGCATGTACGCCAAAGGCATCCAGCTGTACTGCGCGCCGACCGCCGACGCGCGCGACACTTGGATCGCCTCGATGCAGCACATCGCGTGTGAGGGCCGATGCTTCGTGCTGTCCGCGGGCCAGTTCGCGCGCCGCAGCGACTATCCGGACGACTACCCGATCGATGGGAACCACCAGCCCGACGACGTGCTGTGCCGCGGCGCGTCGATGATCGTCTCGCCGCTCGGCGAGATCGTCGCGGGACCGCAGATCGACGGCGAGGCGATACTGCACGCGGAGATCGACCTCGGTCAGATCGCCGAGGGCAAATACGACTTCGACGCCGTCGGCCACTACGCCCGCCCCGACGTCTTCCGCCTCGCCGTCAACGAACAGCGGATGCCGGCCGTCGTCTTCGAGCACGGCGACGGGCTGCACTCGGTCGATCGACCGCCGGAGAGCTTGGACGTCGCGCGGTGACCGTGGCCAGCCGGCCGAACACGTCGGCGCGGCAGAGCTGGCCTCCGGCCGAGCGGGCGTCGACCTCGTGAGCTAGGCTCGCGCCCGCTCGGCGGGAGGGGCGTCCCTCCCCGCATCGGTCGTGTGAAAGGGCGGGGGAACTGTGAAGCTCGTGATCGGCATCGTGCGGCCGGAAAAGGCCAACGACGTGCTGGAGGCGCTCTACCGCGCCGAGGTGCGGGGGGTCTCGATGAGCCGGGTGCAGGGCCACGGCGGGGAGCTTGACCGCGTCGAGACCTACCGCGGCACGACCGTGAAGATGGGGCTCGCCGACAAGGTGCGCTTCGAGGTCGCGGTCTCCGACGACTTCGTCCAGCCGACGATCGACGCCCTCTGCGAGGGCGCACGAACCGGCGAGGTCGGTGACGGCAAGATCTTCGTCGTGGCGCTCGAGCAGGCCGTGCGCATCCGCACGGGCGAGACCGATCACGGCGCCGTGACGCCGGTCGGCAAGTAGATGCCCGCCGGGGTGGACACGGGAGACACGGCGTGGATGCTCGCGGCGACCGCGCTCGTCCTGCTCATGACGCCCGCGCTCGGGCTCTTCTACGCCGGCCTCGTGCGCGAGAAGAACACGCTGAACACGTTCATGATGTGCGTCGCCGCGCTGGCGGTGGCCACCGTCATGTGGGCCCTGATCGGCTACTCGATCGCCTTCGACGGCGACGGCTCGATCATCGGCGGGCTGAACCACGCGTTCCTCAACGACGTCACGTTCGAGCCGCGCGACGGCACGACGATCCCGCACCTGCTGTTCATGGCCTTCCAGGCGACGTTCTGCATCATCACGACGGCGCTGGTCTCCGGCGCGGTGGTGGAACGCATGCGCTTCGGGCCGTTCCTCGTCTTCGCGGCGCTGTGGTCGGTGCTCGTCTACGCGGTGCTCGCGCACTGGGCGTTCGGCGGCGGCTGGCTGCAGGAGCAGGGCACGCTGGACTTCGCCGGCGGCGTACCGGTCGAGATGGGCTCGGGCTTCTCGGCGCTGGCGGCGGCGCTCGTGGTCCGCGCGCGCAAGGACTACGGACGCCAGGCGCTGCTGCCCCACAACGCGGTCTACTGCCTGCTCGGGGCCGGCCTGCTGTGGTTCGGGTGGTTCGGCTTCAACGGCGGCAGCGGGTTCTCGGCCGGCAACGCCAGCGTGCTCGCGTTCACCAACACGCTGCTGACCCCCGCGTGCACGCTCGTCGTCTGGTTCGCGCTGGACCTGATCCGCGGCCGGCAGGTGACGGCGATCGGGGCGGCGACCGCGATCATCGTGGGCTGCGTGGCGATCACCCCCGCCGGCGGGTTCATCGGCCCTGGCTGGGCGATGGTGCTCGGCGCGCTCGCGGCGCTGCCGAGCTACGCGGTGATCGTCTGGCGACCGCGCACCCGAGTGGACGAGACGCTCGACGTGCTCGCCGCCCACGGCGTGGCGGGCTTCGTCGGCATCCTCTTCATCGGTCTGGCCGCGAACGCCGGCTGGAACGGAGTCGCGGACGGCCTGTTCTACGGCGACGCGGCCCAGCTCGGCGAGCAGGCGATCGCGGCGGTCGCGGCGCCCGTGTACGCGTTCGCGATGACCTTCGCGATCCTGCGGGGGATCGCCCTCTTCACGCCGCTGCGCGGCTCCGAGCACGATGAGGCCGTCGGGATGGACGTCGTCCATCACGGCGAGGAGGCCTACGCCTCGGGCGAAGGCGCGATCCTGATCACCCCGGAGGCCGACGCGGAGCGGGAGGACCTCGTCGCCGACCCGGCCTGAAGGTCCACACGGCTGACGCACCGCGCAGACCGTGGTGGGGCTGGCCGCACCGCGAGACGCGTGCTGGCCCGGTGGTCGGCCCAGCGGGCCCCTGGAATGCTCGCGCTCATCAACTTCGACCTCGAGAACCGCTGGAGCGCGCCATGAAACGTCAAGGCTGGACCCTCACCGTCGTCTGCGTCGCCACGGCGATGCTGATGCTCGACATCGCCGTCGTGAACACCGCGCTCTCGCGCATCGCCGAGGACCTGGGCGCCGGTCTGTCGGGCCTGCAGTGGGTGGTCGACGCGTACACGCTCGCGCTCGCCGCGACCGTGCTCACCGCCGGCGCCCTCGCCGACCGGCTCGGCCGCCGGCGCCTGTTCTCCATCGGGCTCGCGGTCTTCACGATCGCGTCGCTGGCGTGCGCGCTGGCGACCTCGATCGAGGCGCTGAGCGCGGCGCGCGCGGTCCAGGGCGTCGGCGGGGCGATCATGTTCGCCGTCTCGCTCTCGCTGCTGGCCCACGCGTTCCCCGGTGCGCAGGAGCGCACGAAGGCGCTCGCCGCCTACGGCGCGTCGATCGGCGGGGCCTTCGCCGTCGGCCCGCTCGTCGGCGGCGCGCTGACCAGCGGCCTGGACTGGCAGTGGATCTTCCTCATCAACGTCCCGCTCGGGCTGGCCTGCCTGGCGATCACCGGGCGCTACGTCGAGGAGTCGCGCGACCCGCAGGCGCGCGGCATCGACTGGGCCGGCCAGGCCACGCTGGCCGGCGGCCTGTTCCTGCTCGTGCTCGGGCTGCTGCGCGGCAACGAGGACGGCTGGACGAGCGCGCTCATCCTGGCCGAGCTCGGCGGCGCGGTCGCGCTGCTCGGCGCCTTCGTGGCGATCGAGCGCCGGGTGGCCGAGCCGATGCTCCCGCTGTCGCTGTTCCGCCGCCGCGACTTCACCGGCGCCCAGCTCGCCGCGTTCGCGATCTCCGCCTCGTTCTTCGCGGTGTTCCTCTACGCGACGCTGTACCTGCAGCAGATCCTCGGACTCTCGCCAATCGAGGCCGGGCTGGCCTATATCCCCGGCACGCTGGTCATGTTCGTGGTCTCGGGCGCGACGGCGAACCTCGGCGACCGGGTCCCCGCGGGGACGCTGGTGGCCGGCGGCCTGGCGCTCGTCGCCGCCGGCATGGCGCTCATGACGCTCGCCGGGGAGAACTCGTCCTGGACGGCGATCCTGCCCGGCACGATCGTCGCGATGATCGGCACCGGGCTGTTCAACCCGGCCGTCAGCGCGGTGGCGCTGGGCTCCGTGCCCGGCGAGCAGAGCGGCCTCGCCGCCGGCGTGAACGACACGTTCCGCCAGGCCGGGATCGCCGTCGGCGTCGCGGCGCTGGGCGCGCTCATCCCCGCCGAGGCGGCGCTGGGCGGCGGCTCGCCGTCCGCCTACGTCGACGGCC
>JACCQW010000434.1 GCA_013813955.1 Solirubrobacterales bacterium | reverse complement strand
GCCCAGCGCCGCGGCGTCGGCCTCGGCCCGCACCAGCGTCGCCGGCGGCCCGTAGACCTCCACCGCCTCGCGGCCGGCGTGCTCGGCCACCAGCTCGCGCGGGCGGCCGCTGGCCACCGCCTTGCCCTCGGCCATGATCGTCACGGTGTCGGCGAGGCGCTGGGCCTCCTCGATGTAGTGCGTCGACATGAGGATCGACGTGCCCTCCACGCGCAGCAGGTCCAGCAGCGCCCACAGCTCCTGGCGCACCTGTGGGTCCAGGCCGACGGTGGGCTCGTCGAGCAGCAGGAGCCGCGGCCGGTGCACGAGCGCGCGGGCGATCAGCAGCCGGCGGCGCATCCCGCCGGACAGCTCGTCGACCTTGGCGTGGCGCCGCGCCCCGAGCTTGGCGACCTCCAACGCGCGCTCCACCGCCGCGGGGCGCTCGCCGCGGCCGATGCGGTACAGGTGGGCGAAGATGCGCAGGTTCTGCTCGACGGTGAGCGTGACGTCGAGGTTGTCGAGCTGGGGCACGACGCCGCACAGGGCCCGCGCCTGCTTGGACTCGCCGGGCAGGCGGTGCCCGAGGACCTCCAGCTCGCCGGCGTCGGCGATCGACTGCGCGGTGAGCAGGCGCATCGTCGTCGACTTGCCCGCGCCGTTGGGGCCGAGCAGGCCGACGCACGTGCCCTCGGGCACGTCGAGGTCCAGCCCGTCCACGGCGGTGATCGGGCCGTAGCGCTTGACGACGCCGCGCAGGCGGATGGCGAGGTCGCGCTCGGGCTCAGGCACCGGCCAAGGATGACGGACGGCTATCTTGGACGGCCGTGTCGGCTCAGTACATCTTCACGATGCACCGCCTGTCCAAGGCATATCCGCCCGACAAGCAGGTGCTCAAGGACGTCACGCTCGCCTTCATGCCCGGCGCGAAGATCGGCGTGCTCGGCTACAACGGCGCCGGCAAGTCCACGGTCCTGCGGATCATGGCCGGCACGGAGACCGACTACCGCGGCGACGCGATGCTCGCCCCCGGCGCGAAGGTCGGCCTGCTCGAGCAGGAGCCCCAGCTCGACGAGGCCAAGGACGTCAAGGGCAACGTCGAGGACGGCGTCGCGGAGACCAAGGCGCTCGTCGAGCGCTTCAACGAGCTCGCGGCCAACTACAGCGACGAGACCGCGGACGAGTTCGCCCGCCTGCAGGAGCGCATCGAGGCCGCCGACGCCTGGAACCTCGACACGACGATCGAGTACGCGATGGACGCGCTGCGCCTGCCCCCCGGCGACGCGGGCGTGACCAACCTCTCCGGCGGCGAGCGCCGCCGCGTCGCGCTGTGCCGCCTGCTGCTCGCCCAGCCCGACCTGCTGCTGCTCGACGAGCCGACGAACCACCTCGACGCCGAGTCCGTCGACTGGCTGGAGCGCCACCTCGCCGAGTACCCCGGGACGATCGTCGCGGTCACCCACGACCGCTACTTCCTCGACAACGTCGCGGGCTGGATCCTCGAGCTCGACCGTTCCCAGGGCATCCCCTACGAGGGCAACTACTCCTCGTGGCTGGAGCAGAAGCAGGCCCGCCTGGCCCAGGAGGAGAAGTCCGACAAGGTGCGCCAGCGGACGATCGCCGCCGAGCTGGAGTGGGTGCGCGAGAACCCCAAGGGCCGGCGCAAGAAGGCCAAGGCGCGCCTGAACAACTACGAGGCGCTGCTCGCCGAGGACCGCAACGTCAAGCTCGACCAGGTCCAGATCCACATCCCCGCCGGCCCGCGGCTGGGCGACGTGGTGGTGGAGGCCGAGGGGCTGCGCAAGGGCTTCGGGGACCGCCTGCTGATCGAGGACCTGACGTTCAAGCTGCCCCGCGGCGGGATCGTCGGCGTGATCGGGCCCAACGGCGCGGGCAAGACGACGCTGTTTCGGATGATCACCGGCCAGGAGCAGCCCGACGGCGGGGAGCTGCGCGTCGGCGACACCGTGCGGCTGGCCTACGTCGACCAGTCGCGCGACGCGCTGGACGACGACAAGGGCGTGTGGGAGGAGATCTCCGGCGGCGAGGACCAGCTGAAGGTCGGCGACCGCTTCGAGAGCTCGCGCGCCTACTGCTCGTCGTGGAACTTCAAGGGCTCAGACCAGCAGAAGAAGGTCGGCAAGCTCTCCGGCGGCGAGCGCAACCGCCTGCACCTGGCCAAGCTGCTGCGCACCGGCGGCAACGTGCTGCTGCTCGACGAGCCGACGAACGACCTCGACGTCGACACGCTGCGCGCGCTGGAGGAGGCGCTGCTGGCGTTCGGGGGCTGCGCGGTGGTCATCTCCCACGACCGCTGGTTCCTGGACCGCGTGGCCACGCACGTGCTCGCCTTCGAGGGCGACTCGCAGGCGCGGTGGTTCGAGGGCAACTTCGAGGCCTACGAGGAGCACCGCCGCGAGCTGCTCGGCGACGAGGCCGACCGCCCGCACCGGATCACCTACAAGCGCCTGACACGGACGTAGTCCGGGCGTGGCCGATGTCGTCATCACCGAATTCACCGATCCCGGGTGCCCGTGGGCCTGGTCGGCGGAGCCCTTCCGCCGGCGGCTGAACTGGCTCTACGGCGACTGCCTGCGCTGGCAGCGGCGGATGGTGGTCCTCGCCGAGTCGCCGGCCGAGTACGAGGAGCGCGGCTTCACGCCGAGAAAGCAGGCCGCCGCGTTCGCGAGCATCGCGCGCGACCACGGGATGCCGATCGACTCCTCCGAGCGCCCCCGGATGGCGGCCTCCGCGCCGGCGTGCCGGGCCGTGATCGCCGCGCGGCTGCACGCCCCCGAGCCCGAGGCCGAGGACGCCCTGCTGCGCGCCTTTCGCGTGCGCAACTTCTCCGGGGAGCTGCTCGACGAGGACGAGACCGTCCGCGGCGCGGCGCGCGACGCGGGGCTGGACCCCGAGCGCCTGGAGGCGTGGATGGGCCAGGACGACGTGGAGCGCGCGCTGCGCGACGACATGGCCGCGGCACGCGAGCCGCTGCCCGCGGCACGGGTGCTCGACGACAAGCTCGCCAACTGGTCGGGCGGGCGGCGCTACACGTGTCCGTCCTACGAGATCGTGCGCCACGCCGACGGCACCCGGATCGCCGTGCCCGGCTTTCAGCCCTTCGCGGCCTACGACGTCGTGACGGCCAACCTCGTGCCCGGCACCGACCGGCGCGAGCCCGCGACCTCGGTGCAGCAGGTGCTCGAGTGGGCCGGCGAGCCGCTGGCCTCGCGCGAGGTCGCCGTCGTGTGCGACGTCAGCCACGAGGATGCCCGCGAGCAGCTCGGGCGCGTGGCGCAGGAGCGCCACGTCGGCTTCGACGGGTTCTGGACGCTCAGCGGCTGAACGTCCATCCTTCCCCCTCCAGGGGGTGATTCTGGACCACACGACGAGGCCCGAGCCGACTAACCGTGCGGCAGGTGCGCGACGAGCTCCGCGGCGATCACCTCGAGCACGTCGGGTGACACCCTGCCGCGCTTCCTGGACCGAAAGATCCGCCCGGGCCGGCTGTCGCGGAACATGACGCCGCCGAACCAGCGGATCGGCTCCGCCTCGTAGCGCGGCACGACGTGCCAGTGCACGTGATGGGTCCGGTTGGCGAGGTGGGCGTAGTTGAGCCGGTCGGGCGCAAAGGCGCCGCTCAGCCCGTGCGCGAGCCGGGGCAGGACCTCGGTCCACAGCGCGTCGCGCTCGGCCGCCGTGAGGGCGAGCGGGTCATCGATCGCGCGCGTGCGCAGGTGGACGATGCAGCGTCCGAGGTGCGTCTGGTTGCGGTGCAGCAGCACACCCCACTCCGCGGTCGCGAACAGCGGGCGATGACGGGGGTCGAACCGGATCGGGTCGGCGGCGGCCGGAGCGCTCACGAGGGAAGGTGGTCCCGACGATGGTCCGGCCGGCGCGGCAGGCGCCCCGTCGGCCGCACCGGCAGGTCGTCCGC
>JACCQW010000069.1 GCA_013813955.1 Solirubrobacterales bacterium | reverse complement strand
CGGCGGCGGCGACGAAGAGCACGCCGGGCGCCGCGGCGATGGCATCGCGCTCGGCGCGCGAGGAGCTGCTGCCGCCGAGTGAGAGGTTCACGACACGGGCCCCGTTGCGCGCGGCGTATCCGTAGGCGGAGATCACGTCGGCGACGGTGCCCGCGCCGTTTGCGTCCAGTACGCGCAGCGCCATGATCCGGGTGGTGGGCGCGACGCCCACCACGCCCGTGCCGTCGTTGCCGCGCGCGGCGACGGTACCGGCGACGTGTGTGCCGTGGCCATTGGCGTCCTCGGGGACCGGGTCGTCGCCGACGAAGTCCCAGCCCACCAGGTCGTCGACGTAGCCGTTGGCGTCGTCGTCGACGCCGTTGCCGGCGATCTCGCCGCGGTTCATCGCGACCTGACCACGCAGATCCGGGTGGTCGGCGGCGACGCCCGAGTCGATGACCGCGACGAACGCCGCCGCGGAGCCCGTCGTCAGGTCCCACGCAGAGGACGCCGCGATGTCAGCCCCCGCGGTCCCCGAGCTGGCCTGGACGATCTGCCCGGTGTTGCGCAAGGCCCAGAGCTGCTCGAAGAACGGATCGTTCATCGTGCCTCCGCTGGTGCGCACGACGTTGGGCTCCGCGTAGAGGACGTCACGGGCCCGCTCCAGCCGCGCGATCGCCGCGTCGACGCCCATGTCGCCGTCCAAGCGCAGCAGCTGGCCGCCGGGCAGCGGCAGGCCGCGAACCGCATCGGCGTCGACGGAGTCGCGCAGCGCGGCACGTTTGGAGCCGTCGGCGCGCGCGCTGAAGCGCACGATGAGCTCGTCCTGGGCCCGGGCGGACGCAGGCGCCGAGGGTTCGGCTGCACCGGCTGAGGCCGGCGTTGCGATGCACCCGAGCAGGGCGAGGGTGAGAAGGCGGCGACGCATCACCCGATCACCTCGCAGTTGGCCACGCGGTCAGAGCGATCCTTCGCCACGCGGTCGAGACCGGGTCCGCAGTCCACGCGGTCGGCGCCGCCGCGTCCGAACAGCCGGTCCTTGCCTCCCGCGGGAAGGGCCATTCTTCGAGGTTGGAACATGATCCTCCGGGAGTCGGGCGCACCACCCGACCCTTTCGGCAACCCGGCCGACTCTGAGAGTCCCATGGTTTTGCGGACCCGCCTCGCGACGGGGGTGCCCTTTCGGGGAGGTGCAATCTGTGTGTCAGTACCTACTGGGCTGCGCTACCCGGTGGATCAGTCGCGCCGTCGGCCGCTGGACGGATGGACGAACGACTGCGGCACGCGGACGCGTGCCCTAGACCAGTGCTCGTCGCGGGACCGCATCGGGGTTTGTCGATGGCATCGAGGGGGGATAGGGGGGTCGTGCGCCGCAGATGGCGCGGACGACCTACGGCCATGAGCACCGACCCGCCTCCTCCCTCCAACCGGCCCACCGAGCCGCTGCGCCCGAGGGAGCCGGTCGTACGCGAGCACGTGGCCGAAGAGGTGATCGATCCCGGGCTCCTCGAGCGCCTCGAGGATGCGGTGAGGTCGCTGCGCACCGCCCTGGCCCTGGTGGGGGTGCTGGCCACCGTCGCGCTCGGGGTCGCGATCTACGCGCTGACGGAGACCGACGACGGCGAGGCCTCCCGCGACGGAGCGAGCCGCGAGCGCGTGAGCCGCCTGGATGAGCGCGTCGACCGGCTCAGCCGCCAGCTGCAGCGCACGCGGGCCCGCGACGGCGGCGACGCGGAGGAAAGCGACCTCCGGTCCCTCCAGCAACAGCTCGAGCGGAGGGCGAGCACCGGGGAGGTCGAGCAACTGCGGTCATCGTTGCAGCGGCTGCAGGACAGCGCCGGTGAAGGGGGCGACACTTCTGCGCTCGAGGACCGCGTCGACCGGCTGGCACAGCAGGTCGAGGAGCTGCGCAACACCCAGTCGCCGTAGGGGCAGCGGCCGGATATGGCCGCCTTACGGCTTGACCCGCCGTCACGTCGAGCCGCGGGCGTCCGCGAGCCTGCGGTGAAGTCGCTCGCGCAGCTCCTCGGGCGTGAGGTCGCTCTGCGGTCGGCGGTTGCGCTTGACGAACAGGCCGGTCGCGGCCACGCCCGCGAGTCCGGCGAGCCCGATGACCTTCCAGGACCATGGCATGCGCCCATAGGCTACGGCGCGTGCCCAGCGCGACGCTGTCTCTCGACGACGCCGTCGACGCCGCGTCCACTGGGGACATCTGGCTGTTTCGCGGCCGCTCGGCCGCCGACCGCGCCATACAGACGCTGACCAACAGCCCTGTCAACCACGTCGGCATGGTCGTCGCGCTCGACGACCTCCCGCCGCTGCTGTGGCACGCCGAGCTGGGGCGCGCGATGCCCGACGTGTGGTCCGGCGAGCGCCAGCGCGGAGTGCAGCTGCACATGCTCGGCGAGGCCGTCCGGACGTGGAACGAGCGCTACCGTCAGCGCGCGTGGGTACGCCAGCTCGAGGGCACGATCGACCGCTCGCACGAAGACCGCCTGATGGAGGTCATCGACCGCTTCGACGGCCGTCCGTTCCCCACGACGCCGGGCCTCGCGCGCCAGTGGCTCACCGGCCGCTTCCGCCGCCGCGACGTGTCGCTGGAGACGGTCTACTGCGCCGAGCTCGTCGCCACGACCTTCCTGCACATGGGCCTGTTGCCCAAGCACCGTCCCGCGAGCTGGTATGACCCCGGCCGCTTCTGGAGCGGCGACCGCATCGAGCTCGTGGCGCCGTTCGCCCTGGCCGGCGAGATCGCCGTGCGGTGAACGGGCGAGCCTGAGGTGGCCCTGGTGGTCGGCGGCCGGCTACGAGAGGGAGACGTTGAGGCTGACGTCGAGCAGAACCAGCGGCCATAGGCCGATTGCCAGCACGGCCGAGACCACTTGGGAGAACGTCTTGAGAGGCGTCAGGTAATCGTTCTGCTGGGCGACGACTGCGCCGATTATCACGTAGATCAGAGGGAGGATCGCCCGCATCGATGATCATAGTACCCCCGCGGTGCCGGATTCAGGCCTCCTGGTTGGTCCAGTCGAAGTCATAGAGGATCCAGTTGCTGTCCTGGAAGGACAGATGGATGCCCTCGGCTTCGACCTCGAAGCTGCCCTGCCCGCACCGTCCCGTCTTCCAGATGAAGCCCTCGTCGAGGACGATCGAGACGCCGTGCTCCTCGCCCGTGACGGGGTTCTTCAGCGTCGTGCCCGTGGCCTCGCCGACACCGTCGGCGCGGATCGTGGTGTCCAGCCCCTCGCCCTCGATCTCGATGGCGGTCCGCACGACGCCGGCGACCTCGTAGGTCGAGCCGAGGATCGCCCAGGGCATCCCGCCGAGCTGGCCGGTGAAGATCTCCGAAAGGCAGCCGAGCTGCTCGTCGCTGACCTCGGGGGGCACGACGAAGACCGCCCGCCCGCCGCCGTCATGGATCGCCTTGGGCCAGTCGAGGATGGCCATCACGGTCAGGCCGGAGAGGTCGACGTCGCCGCAACGGCCCTCGTCGATCTGGTTGGTGACCGCCGCCTGGCAGCTGCCGTCCGGGGAGGTCGGGAAACCCGAGAAGTTGCACGTGCAGCCGGGCTGGCAGTTGCAGAACTCATACCCGGTGCCCTTCAACCGCCAGGCCGTCGCGGTCTCCGGGGTGATGTCGGTGGCAGACATGCCTTCCTCCTAGGTCAGATGGACGAGCATCGATGTGTCGAGCAGCAACAACGCGCCGACGAGGCTGAGCGCCACGGCGCCTGCACGGGCGATCCCCTCACCGTGGGGAGCGTTCTTCTCGAGGATGATCAGCGCCGTCAGCACCGCCATCCAGGCCAGGTTCATCGTTCCGAGCACGACGAGGACGGCGAAGATCGCCCAGCAGCACCCGAAGCAGAACGATCCGTGGGCGGCACCCATGCGCGCCGCCCCCACCGGGCGCTGGATCGCCCCGCCGAAGCGCAGGAAGAACCCGAGCGGCGAGCGGCAGTGGCGCAGGCACACGGTCTTCAGCGGCGTCAACTGCCAGACGGCCGCGGCCAGGAACGTCGCCCCGGCGAGCCGCGCGACCCACGGTTGACCGCCGGCGAGCGGCTCCTCGAGGGCGCGCCAGGCGAAGTACGCCGGCCCCGCCATCGCCGCCCAGACCGCCAGGTAGCCGAGGACGAAGAACGCTGTCGGCGCCGCACGGCCGCGGGCTGCGGCATGGGCGTAGAGCTTGACCACCGGCAGGACCGCCGGAAGCATCATCGCCGCCATCATCGCCACCCATGCGAGCACGAACGCCCCGAGCGACATGCTCTCCTCCATCGCGGTCATGCCGCCCATGGCGCCCATGGCGCCCATCGCGCCATCGCCTGCGCCCGCCGCCATCCGCTGCGACCACCACCAGCCCACGACCGCCGACAGCAGCAGGGCCGCCGGGACGCCGACAGCAACGCCCGCTCCACCGCCACGAGCCATCGCCTTCGGTTTGAGTGCCCCGATATGCATTCGTCACGCGCCCCGCGCGACCATCCCATAACGGCGGGCCTCAGATCAAGGTCCGAGGCGCCGGCCGCGCGCTACCCGCGCCGCTTGCGCCCGAAGGCTCTGCCGGGCGGCGGCGCCTTGTATCTGACCTTCAGCTGCCCGAGGACGTCCTCGAGCAGCGTCGGCCGGTCGGTCATGATCCCGTCGACCCCGATGCCCACGAGCCACTCCATCTCCGTCCGGTCGTTGATGGTCCACACGTGCACGGCCAGGCCATTGGCGTGCGCGCGCTCGACGAACTCGCGCGTGACGACGGGGATGCCGTTCAGCTGGATCGGCACCTGCAGCGCCTGATAGCGCGGGTTGGGAGCGCCCGGCAACGGGCCCTGCGCGCTGGCCCAGAACAGCGCGGTCTGCACGGTCGCGGTGGCGGTGTGCACCTGGGGGGCGAAGAGCTTGAAGCGCTCGACAGCATGATCGAGGAACGAGACGACGATCGTGTCGCGCGAGCGGCCGAACTCCCTCAGCAGCTTCGCCAGGGTCTCCTCGTAGGCGGCGGTGTCCGGGGCGGTGGCCTTGATCTCGATGTTGATGAGCTCGCGCGGGAACTCCTTCAGGACCTCGCGCAGCGTCGGGATCCTGAAGTCGTTGGGCTCGAAGCGGGCGAGGTCCTCGGGGATGGCGCGGTCGCCGGTGGCCAGCCCGCGCAGCTCGTACTCGCCCGCCGGGCGACTACGGCAGGTTCCGCACCCCGGGACGAACCAGTTGGCGGCGTCGAGCTGCTTGATCTGCTCGACCGTCAGCGTGTCGACGCGCCCCGCTCCGTTCGTCGTCCGGTTCACCGTCGCGTCGTGGATGACGACCAGCTCGCCGCCGGCCGCGGCGTGAACGTCGATCTCGAGGACGTCGGAGCCCTTCTCCTTGGCCGTCTTCAGCGCGTACAGCGTGTTCGAAGGCGCCTCGACCTCGCCGCCCTGGTGGGCGATGTTCAGGACGCGGCGCTCCAGCCACGGGTTGTCGACCGCCAGCAGCCCGGCGCCGGCCGCCGCCGGCGTGGCGAGGCCGGCCGCGAAGGCGAGCACGCACAGGTGGAAGAGCAGACGCCGCATCTCCCTGCTGCAACGTCGCGCCCGCCGGAAACTTGTGGCTTCGGGGCGCAGCGCGTCCCAGGAAGCCACGGGCCGGCCGGCGCAGCGGCCCCTGGGCGGCAACGGTTGCGGGCTCTCTCAGCCCTGCGGAGGATCTTCCTTGGCCCGGAGCGCGTCGGCCAGCGTCTCGGCGATCTGCGTGCTGGTGACCCCCTTGCGCACGTAGGCCATCGCGCCGGCGCTGAGGAGATCGAGGACCACCCGCGGGGACTCGTCGGCCGAGAGGATCACCATGCAGGTGCCGGGGGAGCGCGTGGCGATCTCGGGGACCGCCTCCAGGGCGCCTCCCCCGGGCATCTCCACATCGATCAGCGCGGCAGCCGGTCGGTGCTCCTCGGCGAGCTCGATCGCCTCGGCCGCGTTCTCGGCGACGGCGACGACATGGAAGTGGCCCGCGAGCTGGGAGCTCAGGACCGCGCGCACGACGGCATCGTCGTCGGCGATGAGCAGGCTCGGACGGCCATCGGGCTTGCCGGGATGCTTCGCGTCTGCGTTCGCTGCGTTCGCAGGGGTCATGGGAGCGCACTTGCCTTTCCGTCGATGTCGGGTTCAGCCCTCCGGCTGCGGAGGGCCTCGTGGGTATGCTCGAGGCCGCGACCGAGCCTGTCCACCAGGTCGTCCGCACCGGTGAGGTCGCCCACCTTGGCCGCCGTCTCGAGCTCCGAGGCGAGGTGGGAGACGTAGGCGGCGCCCAGCGTCCCGCTGGCGCCCTTGAGCTTGTGCGCCGCCCGGCCGACGGCGAGCGTGTCAGCGCGGGCGATGGCGTCCCCGAGCTCGGCCATGTGCCCGGCCGCCTCGGCGAAGTAGAGCGAGACGAGTTCGCTCAGGACATCGCCCTCGAGGTCCATGACCTCGGCGATCACGGCTTCCTGCAGGAGCTCAGGGCCGCCACGGCCCATGGCCGTCGCTCCGTTCGGGGGAGGCGTCGTGCCCGATCCGGTCAGATCGGCGGGCGGGCTGCAGACCCAGCGTGTGAGCGTGTCCCTGAGCGTCTGCTTGCGCAGCGGCTTGGTCATGTAGTCGTCCATGCCCGCGGCGAGGCATCGCTCGCGCTCGCCCTTCATCGCGTTGGCCGTCATGGCGATGATCGGAATGCGCCGCCCGTTCTGCTCGCGCTCGCGCCGACGAACCTCCCGCGTCGTCTCATAGCCGTCGAGCTCGGGCATCTGACAGTCCATGAGGATGGCCGCGTAGGACCGCGAGGACAGCGCGTCGAGCGCCTTGTGGCCATTCTCGACGACCTGCGCCAGGAAGCCCGATTTCTGGAGCATCCGCGACACGACGACCTGATTGACCAGGGTGTCCTCGACCACCAGGACCGGTGGGCCCGCACCCTCGCCGGGGGCGGCGCCGGGCACGACGGGCGCCGGGGTGCTCCCGTTCTCGACCGCGCCGGCGGGGTCACCCGCCATGACCATCTGGATCTCCTCGTAGAGCTGTGACTGGCGCACCGGCTTGACGAGCGAGCCGTCGAAGGCGCCGTCCTCGCGAGCGTCGCGATGACCGTTGCCGGAGGAGCTGAGCAGCACCAGGCGCGTGTCGCGCAGGGCGGGCTGGACGCGGATGGCGCAGGCCAGTTGGTCCCCGTCGACATCCGGCATGTTCAGGTCGATGAGCGCCACCTCATAGGGCTTGCCGGCGCGCGCGGCTGCCATCAGGAGGTCCATGGCGTGAGCGGCATCCTCGGCGACCCGGCACACCATCTTCCAGGAGCTCAGCTGCTGCCTGAGGATCGTGCGGTTGGTGGCGTTGTCGTCGACGACCAGAACCCTCAGGCCGGCTATCTCGCGCTCCTCCTCGCTCGGGAGGCCACGCGCCTGGCCGGCCCCCAGCGGGATCTCGAACCAGAAGGAGCTTCCCTTGCCGGGCTCGCTGTCGACACCGACCTCGCCGCCCATCATCTCGATCAGCTGCCTCGAGATCGATAGGCCCAGACCGGTACCGCCGTACTTGCGGGTGGTCGAGCCGTCGGCCTGGGAGAAGGGCTTGAACAGCGCACCCAGGACTTCGCGGTCGATGCCGATCCCGGTGTCGGAGACCTCCAGCCGCAGGCGCACGGAATCCCCGTTCGCCGAGCCTGAGCCGACCCGCACGACGACCTCTCCCTCGGCGGTGAACTTGATCGCGTTCGAGACGAAGTTGGCGACCACCTGGCGCACGCGAGCACCGTCCCCGTGAGCGTGAGTAGGTACCTCGGGGTCGATCGCGACCACCAGCTCCAGACCCTTCTCGTGCGCGCGGGAGGCCAACATGCCGCAGGTCCTCTCGACCGCGTCACGCACGTCGAAGTCGGTGGGGTCGAGCTCGAGCTTGCCCGCCTCGATCTTCGAGAAGTCCAGGATGTCGTTGATGACCTCCAGCAGCGCCTCTCCGGAGGAGCAGACCGTCTCGGCGTACTCGCGCTGCTCGGCGTCGAGCTCGGTCTCGAGCAGCAGCTCGGTCATGCCGATCACCCCGTTCATCGGCGTGCGGATCTCGTGGCTCACATTGGCCACGAACGTCGATTTCATCTTCGAGGCCTCGAGCGCCTGATCGCGCGCCAGCACGAGATCGTCCTCAGCGCGCCTGCGCTCGGTGATGTCGCGCACGAACGCGTTGAAGGAGTAGCCATCCTCCGTGGGGACGGCGGAGATGGTGATCTCGATCGGAAACTCGCACCCGTCGCGACGAAGCGCAATCAGCTCGATTCGCCGGTTGAGCACCGGCCCCTCGCCGGAGGTGAGAAAGTGCGCGATGCCCTGCCGGTGGGCGTCACGATGCGCCTCCGGGACGATCAGCTCCGCGAGCTCGCAGCCGAGCGCCTCCGCGTGTGACCACCCGAAGGTGGCCTCGGCCTGGGGATTCCAGTTCGTGATCAGGCCGCCCGCGTCCATCGAGACGAACGCGTCGTGGGCGGCATCGATGATCTGCCGAGTTTCGCGCCCGCTCGCCTCGAGCGCCCGCTCGGCCGCCTGTCGGTGGGTGACGTCGCGCGCAGAGGCGTAGATGATGCCCTCTTCCACGGCAATCGCCCTCCAGTCGAGCCAGCGCCAGCCGCCGTCCTTCGTCGCGTAGCGGTTGACGAAATCGACGGTCGCTCCGCCTTCCGCGAGACCGGCGGTCTCCCGCTCGGTGCGCTCGCGATCGTCGGGGTGCACGAACTCCACGAAGGGGCGCGAGCGCAGCTCGGCCTGACTCCACCCCAGCGTGTCCGTCCACGCTGCGTTCAGGTCCCTGAAGATGCCGTCGAAGCCCGCTGTGCAGGCCAGGTCACGAGACAGCTCGAAGTAGCGAGAGGTGTGCTGGATCTCCTCCTGCATCATCCGCTGCGCGGCGTCGTCGCGCCCGAGCCAGCGGGCGAAGTACCACGACACGCCCACGAGCACCCCTATGGCTCCGAGCGTGAACAGCACGACCCCGGTCCGGGTCCCGTACAGCCCCTGCTGCTCGCCCAGCCAGCGCACCAGGGCGAGCAACACCACGGCGGCGATCATCGTCGGGAGCAGACGGCGGGTCACCGACCCGCCGGGACCATCGCTGGTCCAAGGATTCTTGGCGGCCCCTCGAGGTCGCATCATGGCTTGGCGTGTAGGCGGCGCATAGGCGGTGCTCAGACGGTGCTCAGACGGTGGCGGTGAGGGAGCACACTGCCTCCCCGCTTGGGAGACCATCGGCACGGCCATCGCCTGACTTGAAGTTCTCCGTCGGCACGGACAAATCGTGCGGCTCAGAATCCGCACGAAGCGTTCCTCGGTGCTCAAGCTCGGCAGCAAGGCTGTCGAAGGGGTCATGCGAGTCCGCGCGCGCCGGCGTCGTCGTTCGCCCGGGCATAGACTCGACCCATGCGGGCCCTCGTGACCGCTACGATTCGTTCTTCGTGGGCATCTCGACCCGCCTGACGGGTGCCTTCGGGCTTGAGCATCCGATCCTTTCGGCGCCGATGGCCGTCGCCGCCGGCGGCTGGCTCGCGGCGGCGGTGAGCAGTGCGGGCGGCCTCGGCCTTGTCGGCGGCGCCTATGTCGACCGGGATTGGATAGCCGCCGAGCTCGACGAGGCAGGCGACACCCCTGTTGGGTGCGGGTTCATCACCTGGGCGCTCGAGCGCTCCCCCGACGTCTTGGACCTCGTCCTGGAGCGACGGCCGCGCGCGGTCATGCTGTCCTTCGGCGACCCGCGCCCGCTTGGCGCGCGCGTGCGCGACGCGGGCGTGCCGCTGATCTGCCAGGTCAACAGCCGCCCTGATGCGCTGCTCGCACTCGAGGCGGGTGCGGACGTCGTCGTCGCCCAGGGGGCTGAGGCCGGAGGTCACGGAGCGCACCACCGATCGACGTTGACGCTCGTCCCCGAGCTCGCCGACCTGCTCGCGGACCGCTCGCCGGACACCCTGCTCTGCGCCGCGGGCGGCATCGCCGACGGACGCGGACTGGCGGCGGCGCTGATGCTCGGAGCCGACGGCGTGCTCATCGGCTCACGGCTGTGGGCGACGACGGAGGCGAAGGTCCCCACCGGTCTGCACGACGCCGCGCTCGCGGCCGACGGCGACGCCACCACCCTCAGCCGCGCCCTCGACATCGCCCGCGGCCTTCCGTGGCCCGACCGCTTCAGCTGCCGCGTGCTGCGCAACCGCTTCAGCGAGACATGGGACGGCCGCGAAGCCGAGCTCCGCGACGCGGGACACACGGTCGGCGAGGACTGGAAGCGAGCATTCGTCGCCGGGGATCCTGACGCATCCAACACGATCGTCGGCGAGGCGGTCGGGCTGATCCACGGCGTGCAACCCGCCGCCGACGTGATCGAGCGGATCGTCGCCGAGGCGACGACACTCCTCGGGGCCCACGGCACCGCCGCGTCCGCGCTGCGGGAGACCGACCGCGGCGTCGACGGCTAGATCCTCCTTCGCGCGAGAGCGCACGGCGGGACCGACGGATTCAAGTTGTCCTCGGCTCCCGGCGTGAACCGGCTCGCTGTTTGCTCAGTTGCTTGGTCGAGCGGCAAGCAGGTAAGCGCGATACTGCCGGGCGATGTCGGAGGAGAACGTCGAGCGGGCCCGCCGCGTATACGACGCCATAAACCGAGGCGATCTTGAAGCCGGGCTGGTGCTCCTGCATCCTGAAGGGGAGTTCATCCCGCGACTCCTCGGGGTCGAAGGGGGCGGCACGTATCGAGGTCACGATGGCGTTCG
>JACCQW010000056.1 GCA_013813955.1 Solirubrobacterales bacterium | reverse complement strand
TCCTACGGGCGCGCGAGCCGGGCCAGGACTACTTCCTGAAGTCGCGCAGGCTGCGCCTGAACGGGGCGTAGGCGGGGCGCAGGGCGCCGTTGGCCTCGATCAGGCCGGCATCGAAGCCGTTGCAGTCGGCGCCGGTCCAGTTGTAGGTGTACAGCCGCCGGATGTTCGTGCGATGCTTCTTGGCCAGGCTGAACATGAACGCGTTGCGGCTGACGGGACGCCGGCGGTTGCACGGGAACGCTCCGCCGAAGTTCACGATGCCGCCCGTCTCGGTGTACCAGAACTTCGCGCGCGTGTTCTTGGCGCGGCGGACCGCCCTGATGATGCGTGCGGTGCCGGGGTAGCGATCCGTGCCCTTGCGGATGCGGCGGTTGACCTCGGAGTAGTTGTGGATGCCGATGATCGTGGCCCTGCGACCGGTCGGCCCGGCGGCCTTGAACCACCGGCGGATGTAGCTCTCCACGCCCTTCTGGTCGAGCACGTCGAGGGCGACGATCGAGCACCGGCCGCACAGGCCGCGGAACGTCTTGTAGAACGACGCCGCGCGCGACGGGCTGCGGAAGGTCGGCTGCGTGACGTGGTTGGCCTCGTTCCACACGCCCCACTCGCGCACGCCCATGGGCTTGTAGCGCCGGACGAGCGCGCCCACCGCGGAGCGGTACTGGCGCACGCTGGGCAGCCTGGCCCTGCGCGCGGTGAGGTTGTTCGTCGAGATGTGCATGAGCACCTTGACCCGAGCCGCGCGCGCGGCGGCGACGAAGGTGTCGGCCTTCTGCAGCTCGCCGGGCTTGGTGATCGCGTCCCAGTGGATGAAGTAGCGGGTCTTCTTCAGTCCGAGCGCCTTGTAGTTGGCGTCGGTGAACATCCGCGGGCTCTGGTCGCCTATACCCACGGCGACGTTGGTGACCGCGGGCGCGGACGCTGGGACGGCGAGCAGTGCGGCGGCGACGAGCAGCAGGGGCACAAGGCGACGGGTCACGGCAGGGGTTCCTTTCGGCTGGGTAGGACCGGCTTGGTCCTCATCGGCATCCCGGGGCGGGACCTGAAGCCTAGAGCGCCACGGAGGGGTGCGGTTCCCCTTTGACACGCCGGAAACCAGAACGCTACCGTTCGGTCGCGCCGCGGAGGGGAGAGCTCCGGGGAGCCCGACGTGGGACGGACCGACGTGGGACGGAGAGAGAGCAAGCGACCGTGCGCCATTCCAGAATGGTCTCCAGGATCGCCGGGATCGCCGTCGCGGCGGTCGCGGTGGCGGTCGTCTCCGTGGCGCTGCTGGCGCCCGGCGGCGACTCCTACACCGTCAAGGCACGCTTCCAGAACGCCAGCCAGCTCGTAAAGGGCAACCTCGTCCAGGTCTCCGGCAAGGCGATCGGGTCCGTCGAGGACATCGACCTCACGCCCGACGGCCAGGCCGAGCTGACGCTCAAGATCACCGACGGCGGCTACGCCCCGCTGCGCCGCGGCACCCTGGCCACGGTGCGCCAGGCGTCGCTGTCGGGGGTGGCCAATCGCTACGTCGACCTGCGCCTGGCGCCCGACGGCGCGCCCGCGATCGAAGAGGGCGAGATCATCGCCCAGCAGGACACCACTACCGCGGTCGACCTCGACCAGCTGTTCAACATCTTCGACCCGCGGACGCGCAAGTCGCTGCAGGGCGTCGTCAAGGGCTACGCGACGGCCTATGCCGGGCGCGGGGTCCAGCAGAACCGCGGCCTGCTGTACCTCAACCCCTCGCTCGCGGCGACCTCGCGGCTGTTCTCCGAGCTCAACCGCGACACCGAGCTGTTCAAGCGCTTCGTCGTCTCCTCCTCCAAGCTCGTCACCGACGTCGCAGAGCGCCGCGACGACCTCGCGGGCCTCGTCGACAACCTCGCGACGACGACCGGGGCGATCGGGCGGCGCAAGGGCGCGCTGAGCGACGCGATCTCCCAGCTGCCGCCGTTCATGCGCCGGGCGAACACGACGTTCGTGAACCTGCGCTCGACGCTGGACGACCTCGACCCGCTCGTGTCGGAGTCCAAGCCGGTCGCGAAAAAGCTGCGCCCGCTGCTGGGCGAGCTGCGCCCGCTGGCGCGCGACGCGCGCCCGACGCTGCGCGACCTGTCCGCCGTCGTGCGCCGCCCGGGCGCGGCCAACGACCTCGTGGAGGCCACCCGCAGCGCGGTGCCCGTG
>JACCQW010000047.1 GCA_013813955.1 Solirubrobacterales bacterium | reverse complement strand
AACGACACAGCGCAGCCGACGGTGCCGGCGCAGCGCGACGTCGGCGCTCTCACCCAGCGCGGCAACGCGGAGCTGCAGCGCGGCCGGGAGACGGGCGACCCGGCGCACTACGAGCGGGCCGAGGCGGCGTTTCGCCAAGCGCTGTCGCGCGACCGTCGTGACGTCGATGCGACGGTCGGCCTGGGCACCCTGGCCATGAACCGGCACCATTTCCGCACGGCGCTGCGCTACGCAAAGGCCGCCCACGACCTGGCGCCCGCACTCGTGCGGCCCTACCCCGTGCTCGTCGACGCCCAGATCGAGCTCGGCCGCTACACGCAGGCGGGGCGGACGCTGCAACGGATGGTCGACCTGCGTCCCGATCTCGCGTCCTACGCGCGCGTCTCGTTCTACCGCGAGCTGCACGGCGATCTCGACGGCGCGGCGAGCGCCATCCGGTTGGCGATCTCCGCCGGCGGCGACGTTCCCGAGAACGTGGCGTACGTGCAGTCGCTGCTGGGCCACGTGGAGGCCGTGCGCGGGCGGCGCGCCGCAGCCCGCGACGCTTATGAGACGGCGCTCGCCGGCGTCGATCGCTACGTGCCCGCGCTCGTCGGACTGGCTCGCCTGGATGCCGGGGCGGGGCGCCTGGAGACCGCGGTGCACCAGATGCGCGACGTCGTGCGTCGCCAGCCTCTGCCCGAGCACGTCGTGGCCCTCGCCGAGCTCGAAGCCCTCGCGGGGCACGCTCAGCTCGCGCGCAGGCGCTTCGACGCGCAACGGCGCACCATGTCCACGACGGGGTCCGATGAGGACGTCGGCCTCGCGTTGCTCGAGGCCGACCACGGGAACCCGCGGCGAGCCGTCGCCGTCGGTCACCGAGCATGGCGCGCCGCGCCGAGCGTGCACTCCGCCGATGCACTGGGCTGGGCGCTCACCCGCGCCGGTCGCCCGGCCGACGGCCTGCGGTGGGGTCGGCGCGCGCTGAAGCTCGGCTCGCGAGACCCGGCCTTCCTCGCGCGCGCCGGACTGAGCGCCGCGGCCGCGGGCCGGGAAGCCACAGCGCGTCGCTACCTGCGCCGCTCGATCGCTCGAGACCCGCGGTTCTCGGCGGTCTGGGCACCGCGGGTGCGCAACGCGCTGAGGGACCTGTCGTGAAGAGCCCGTGTCGCGCTAGCGCCGATGGGTGCGCGCGCGGGCTCGGCGGACGGTGGACGCCCGCTGGCCGGACGGCCCGGTGGCGCGCACGGTGATGCGCAGCAGGCCGCGTGCTGTAGCGGGGCGGACGCGAAGGCGAAGCACGACCCGCTTGCGCACTACACATGCGATTCGCATGCGCTACTGTGCATCGCATGGCGACGCTCCAGGTTCGCAACGTCCCGCCTGACCTGCACGCACGGTTGAAGGCGCGGGCCGCGGAGACCGGCCAGAGTCTGTCGGACTACCTGCTGGAGGAGTTGCGGTCGGTGGCCCAGCGCCCGACGTTGCGCGAATGGGTCGACGAGGTCGCGTGCTACGAACCGAGTGAGCTGACGATGACGCCCGCGGAGGCGATCTCGGCCGAGCGCCGCCGCGCTTCGTGACCGTCGCCGACGCGAGCGCGGTCCTCGACGTGATCCTGCGTCAGGCGCGGGCTGCCGTGATCGGCGCTCATCTCGCCCGCCTTGCGGAGCTTCACGTGCCCGAGCACTTTCACGTCGAGGCGATCTCCGCGCTGCGCCGGCTGCGCCTGCGCGGCGGGCTCAGCGAGCACGCGGCCCAGCAGTCCCTGCGCTCGCTCGCCCGCCTGCGCGTCGTGCGCTACCCGGTCCTCGGGCTGAGCGAGACGATCTGGTCGCTACGCGATCAGCTGACTGCCTATGACGCCGCGTACCTGGCTCTCGCCCTGCGGCTGGGGGCCGAGCTGGTGACGTCAGACGCTGCGCTGGCCGCGGCCGCCGAGCAGCACGGGGTTCCGGTCGCACTCGGCCGATCCTGAGCTCGCTTGGCGGCGGCCACCCCACACCTACGTCGCCGCAGCGAGCAGGACCGGGTCAGACATCGTCGTCCCCTCGCGCGCGGCCCGCTCCTCCAGGGCCGGTGCAAGGTGTCGGTGCTCTCCACCCAGGGGGTGCTGACGGGCGGGGCCTCGTGACGCAGGCTGTGCGGTGTCACCCCGATCCCCCATCCCAAGGAGACACCATGACCCCCATCATCCGCTCCCGCGCCGTCCTGTCCGGCGTCGCCGTGCTCGCCTCGCTGGGCGCCGGCGGCGTGGCCGTCGCGGCGCAGGCTCCCGACAGCACGACCAGCGTCTCACCCCGCGAGTTCATCTCCGCGCCGCAGAACAGCCCGATCGACTTCCCCGGCGCACGCACCGCCCGCCAGGGCAAGCCGCTGCCGCGCGGCTACACCGTGGTCGCTCGCAAGGTGAAGATCACCCGTGGCGGTGAGGTGGCCTGGGCGGCACTGCGCCTGACCTGCCCGTCGGGCAAGACGATGCGCACGGGTGGCAGCCGCGGCGCGGTCGGGCTGCAGCCGACCCGCGGCGCAAGCTACGTGGGCAAGCGCTCGATGGTCGCGATCGTGAACTTCGATGCCCGGGCGACCGGCGTCGGAGAGACCGCCGAGGGCACCGTCTACGGGCTGTGCCGCTGAGCTAGCGGGCCAGGGTGCGGTCGACCCATTCGCCGACCGTGCCCACCGCGTGGGCCACTCCGTGGCC
>JACCQW010000043.1 GCA_013813955.1 Solirubrobacterales bacterium | reverse complement strand
CCCCGACGGCAGGCTGACCGGCACCGCGTGCTGGGTGCCGGACGCGCCGGGCGCCGATGGCTTCGTCGTGGCCGCCACGCGCGAGGACGGCACCCCGGTCGCCGTGGCCACCGCCGGCTCGGGCGAGGGCATCGGTGTCGAGGCGCTCATGCGCTACGACGCGACCCGCATGCTCGGGCATGTGACCTTCGAGGGCGCGCCGGGTGCGATCCTCGACGCCATCGGCGCCGACCAGCTCTCGGGCGCCTGGTATCTGCAGCAGGCGCTGCTGGCCGCCGAGTCGCTCGGCGCGGTGGAGACCGCGCTGGCCGTCTCGGTCGAGTACGCCAAGGAGCGCTTCACGTTCGGGCGGGCGATCGGCTCCTACCAGGCGGTCAAGCACGGCCTGGTCGAGGTGCTGCGCCTACGCGAGAACGCCTACTCGCTGCTGGTCTACGCCGGCTGGGCCTACCAGGACGCCCGCGAGGAGTTCCCGCTGGCCGCAAGCGCCGCGCGCGCCGCGGCGGGCCATGCGCTCGACTACGCCGGGCGCGCGATGATCTCCGTGCATGGCGGGATCGGCGCGACCTGGGAGCATGACGCCCCGCTGTTCTTCCGCCGCGCACAGCTTTCGCGGCGGCTGCTCGGCGGGATCGGCGCCGCGACCGACCGCGTCGCCGGGGAGCTGCTGGCGGCGGCCTAGGACCCGGGCTCGCCGGGCCCGGGTCCGAAGGCGCGGCCCCCGAGCCGCCGTGCGATCGGCAGCAGCAGGGTGCGGGGCACGTAGCGCCCGCCGAAAGCCGAGCCACGGTTGCCCAGGCCGGGGATGACCGACCGCTTGCCCTTGCGCATGCCCGCGATCGCCTCGCGGGCCACCTGCTCGGGCTTGGTGAAGAAGAGGTCCGGCAGCTGCGCCTCGCGGCGGGTGGCGCCCGCGTTCTCGCCGAACTCGGTGGGCACGGGGCCCGGGCACAGCGCCGTGCACGACACCCCGGTGCCCGCCAGCTCGGCGTGCAGCGCCTCGCTGAAGGCCAGCACGAAGGCCTTGGTGGCCGCGTAGGTCGCCGCGGTCGGCAGCGGCTGGAAGGCCGCGGTGGAGGCGACGTTGAGGATCGCGCCCTCGCCGCGCTCGATCATCGGCCGCAGGAACGCGCCGGTCAGCTCGTGGACGGCGAGGACGTTGACGCGCACCATCTCGGTCTCGCGCTCCAGCGGCAGCTCGGCGAAGTCGCCGAAGGAGCCGAAGCCGGCGTTGTTGCACACACCGGCGACGAAGCGCCCCGACGCGTCGAGCGTCGCCACGAGCTTCGCGCGCGCCGCGGCGTCGCCGAGGTCCGCGGCGTGCACGGCGACCTCCACGTCGTGCTGCGTGCGCAGCTCGGCGGCGAGGCGCTCCAGGCGCTCCTGACGGCGGGCGACCAGCGTGAGGCCGTGGCCGGCAGCCGCGAGCTGGCGCGCGAGCTGCTCACCGATCCCCGACGACGCGCCGGTGATCAGCACGGTGCAGAGGGGATCGGGCGCGGGGAGGCTCACAGTGCCGGCGGGACTCTAGGGCACGCGCGCCTCTACGACCGCGCGGGCGACTATCTAGAGTTCTGACGACCCAGGGGGCGTGGTGCTAACGGGAACACGCGGCGTTTGCAACGCCGAGTTGGGGGTTCGATTCCCCCCGCCTCCATCACCACCGAACGCGGAGAGGTCGCACGATGTATCCCCTGCTCGAGAACTGGAAGCCCTGCCTGGTCTGCGGCTCGGACCGGCTGCGACCGCTGCACGTCTACCGCAACAAGGGCAGGCTGACACCCGAGCCGCAGCTCGCGCTGATCGGCTGCGAGCGGTGCGGGCTGGCCTACTCCGTCCCCCGGCCGACGGAGGAGATGTTCGCGGTCTACTACTCCGGCGGCGAGGGGTGGGACGCCCGCGCGAGCAAGGAGGAGAGCTGGGCCGAGCAGCGCCACGAGTGGTACTCGGGGCTGCTGGACCTGCTGCGTCCGCACCTCGAGCTGCCTTCGGACCGCCCGCCGCGCGTCCTGGATTTCGGCTGTGGCGCCGGCACCTGGCTCGATGTGCTCCAGGACGCCGGCTGGGAGACGTTCGGCCTCGAGCCCGGGGCGCGGCTGGCAGGGATCGCGGGGCGCCGTCACGAGATGCTCGACGCGCTGCCCTCGGATGCGAGCTTCGACCTCGCCATCGTGCACCACGTGCTCGAGCACCTCGCAGACCCGCTGGCTGCGGCGCGCGACATCGCCGGGACCATCGTTGACGGTGGCCGGCTCTTCGTGTCGGTCCCCGACCTCGGGCGCGTGCACCTGCACCGCAAGCTGGGCTACACAGCGAACGAGCTGCACCTCGTCTCCTACACGGCTCCCGGGCTGCGCTCGCTGCTCGGCCTCGCGGGCTTCGAGATCGAGCATGTCCTGCGCGCGCCCGAGTTCGACGCCTTCACCGCGGGAAGGCCGCTGCGCCTGCGCGTGCTGGCGCGCCGGTGCGGCGAGGAGCGCCTGCCGGAGCAGGAAGAGCCGCTGGCCGAGGCTGTCGAGAGTCTTCGCGCGCTCGGGACGATCGAGTCCCGCGAGGCACGTGCACGCCCGGCAAAGCCCGCGCCATCCCCCGTCGCGCGGACGGCGCGACGCCGCTCCCGTGCCGCCGCGGCGCTGCGCGGCCTGGTCGGCGGTCGTTGAGGATCAGGCGCCGCCTGCGGGATCCCGGCCCGGCTTCCGCCCGAGCGATAGTCTGCGACCGTGCCGGAGCGTCCCCCGCCGCCCTCGCAGGACATCACCACTTCCACGCTCGTCGCGGCCGTCGTGCTCACCGCGATCATCGCCACCGGCATGAGCATCTTCTTCGTCGCTGCGCTGTTCGAGCGCGGGCCCGAGGGGCCGCGTGGCCCGGCGGGCACCGCAGCCCCCCCGGCGCCGGCCGCCGAGACGCGCGAGGCGCAGCTCGACGCGCAGTCCATCGCAGATGCGATCGAGAAGGATCCGGGACCGGTCACCCAGGCGCTCGGGGACGGGGACTCTGACGACGGCGACGGCTCCGGCGCGGCGCCCGAGGACGAGGACCTCGCCACGCGGGTGGACGAGCTCGAGTCCGAGGTCTCCGCCGCGAAGGACGACCTGACCGAGCTGTGCGACGAGCTGCGCTCCTCCGACGCGCTGCTCGACGCGGCGCTGCCCTGCTGACCGTGTCCCATGCCGGGCACGCCGGCGCCGCGGGCGACTCGCGACACTCCGACAAGTCCCCGCGCGTGGCCAACCGGGCCAAGCCGGCGCGCCTTGCCGAGATGTCGAACTTCGACATCGTCAACCACTACTTCGACCTGGCGGCCGATCGCATCGACGTGCCGGAGGACCTGCGCGCGGTGCTGCGCTCTGCCTACCGCGAGGTGCAGGTGCAGATCCCCCTGCGCCAGGCCGACGGCAAGGTCCACGTCTACTCCGGCTACCGCGTCCAGCACAACGGCGCGCGCGGCCCGTACAAGGGCGGCGTGCGCTTCCATCCCGAGGTCGACCTCGACGAGGTCCGCGCGCTCGCCTCGCTCATGACCTGGAAGACCGCGATCGTCGGGGTCCCCTTCGGCGGAGCCAAGGGCGGCATCAACTGCCCCGTCGACGACCTCTCCAAGGCCGAGCTGCAGAAGATCACCCGCTCGTTCATGGACAAGATCGAGAAGGTGCTCGGCCCGACCCGCGACATCCCGGCGCCCGACGTCAACACCAACGCCCAGGTGATGGCCTGGATGATGGACGAGTACGGCAAGCTTCACGGCCACACGCCCGCGATCGTCACCGGCAAGCCGATCTCGCTCGGCGGCTCCTACGGCCGCGAGGCGGCCACCGGGCGCGGCCTGATCTACCTCTTCCGCGAGGCCGCTCCGGCACTCGGCCTCGCGCCGTCGGAGTCGCGCGTCGTCATCCAGGGCTTCGGCAACGTCGGCGGGTGGGCGGGACGGATCGTGCAGGGGCTCGGCGCGAAGGTCATCGGGGTCTCCGACGCCCACGGCGCGGTGCACAGCGAGGCCGGCATCGCGTGCGACGAGCTGCACGAGCACCTGCGCGCCGGCGGCAAGCTCGCCGAGTTCAGAGGCGTCGACGTCATCACCGCCGACGAGCTGATCGCGCTGGAGTGCGAGGTGTTCATCCCCGCGGCGCTCGGGGGGATGATCCACGGCGCCAACGCCGAGTCCATGAACTGCCGCATGATCCTCGAGGGCGCCAACAGCCCGACCACGCCCGCCGCCGACGCGCTGCTGCACGACAAGGGCGTCACGATCGTGCCCGACGTCCTGGCCAACGCGGGCGGCGTCGTCGTCTCCTACTTCGAATGGGTGCAGAACCTCCAGCACTTCCGCTGGGACGAGCGCGAGGTCAACGACAAGCTCGGCACGATCATGCGGCGCTCCTACCGCGAGGTGAGCGCGCGGGCCTCCGAGCAGGCCGTCTCGCTGCGCATCGCGGCCTACGAGCTGGGGATCGAGCGGGTGATGGAGGCCGCGAAGGCGCGCGGGTATATCGAGGACGGGCCGGAGGGCTAGACCGTCAGAGCGTGACGTGGCCGTCGCCGACGACGACCACGTCGCCGGCGACCCGCGGCCGGTCCTGCGCCCACGAGCACTCCAGCCTGCTGGGGCGGCCCATCTCGACTCCCTGCTCGATGACGAGCTCCTCGGTGCCCGCGCGCTCGCGCAGGTAGGCGAGCAGCGGCCCGGCCGCCGATCCGGTCGCGGGATCCTCGATGAGGTGGTCGGGGTCCAGGAAGTAGCCGCGGGCGCGGGCGGTGCCCGCATCCGGATCGGCGGTGAAGAGGTACAGGACGCTCAGCGGGTCCACGACGGCGCGCAGCCCCGCCGGCGACGGGTCCGCCCGCCCGAGCGCCCCGAGGTCGCGCACGGGCGCCATGAGGTGCGGGGCGCCGGTGGAGACCAGCTGGGGCGCGAGGTCCGGATGCGCGTCGGACGCCGCCAGTCCGGCCGCGGCCATGACCTGCTCCGGGTTGCCTTCGGGCCCGAACGTGGCGGGCTCCTGCAGCATCGAAGCGCGCGCCGCGTCGCCGTCCACCTCGACCTCGACGGGCTGCAGGCCGGCGTGTGTCTGTTGCACGTAGCGTGCCGCCTTCTCGCCGCGGGCGAGCGCGACCGCGACGGCGGTGCCCAGCGAGGGATGGCCGGCGAACGGCATCTCACCCGGCATCGACCAGATCCGGTTGCGGTAGTCGGCGCCGTCGAGCGTCGGCGTCTGGACGAAGGTGGTCTCCGACAGCCGCGTCTCGCGCGCGTAGGCCTGCATCGTCGCGTCGCCGAGGCCGTCGGCGTCGTGGACGACCGCGAGCTGGTTGCCGGTCAGCGGGATCGACGTGAAGACGTCGAGCCAGGTGACCGGGCGGCGCACCGCGGTCAGTTGCCGAAGTCGAAGTCGCGCGGGGGGCGCTGCTCGAACCAGAGGCGGTCGTGCTCGGGCGTCTCCTCGAGGAACTCCGGCGTCTCCTCGAGCAGGTCCTCGCCGTCGGGCTCGTCGTCGGCGGGCACTATGTCCGGCTCGTCGTCGGCGAGCTCGGGCTCGTCTGCGGACCGCGAGGGCGGGAAGGATCGCTCGGGCGCGGGCGCGGTGGGCCGGTCGATGATCGCGGCGGTCTCGTCCTCCCACTCGTCCTCGACCGGTAGCGGCGGCTCGACTGCGGCCGGCGGCGGATCGACCCGTGTCGGCGGGGGCTCGATCGGTGCGGGCGGGGGATCGACCCGCGTCGGCGGGGGCTCGATCGTGGGCGGCCGGGGCTCCAGCGGGACGGCCGGGGCCTCGGCCTCGCGGATGGACGGCTCGTCCTCGAAGAGATCCTCCTCGAGGCCCTCCTCCTCGAGGCCCTCCTCCTCGAGCTGCTCAAGCTCCTCCTCCGCGGCGGTGCGCTCGATCTCCTCGTCCTCCGGCGCGAGCGGGGCGAAGAGGTCTTCGTCCAGATCGTCGAGGTCGGGACCGCGCGCCTCGGCGGGCGCCGGGGCCGTCTCGGGGGGCCTGCGGGCCGGTGCCAGCGCCTCCTGCTCCTCGCGGGAGACCTCGCCGGCATCCGCGCCGCGGCGCCGCTTGAGCTCCAGATGCTCGCGGATGGCGTCGTCCAGCAGTCCCATCTCGTCCGGACAGCCTACTGAGCGCGCACCGACTTGTTCTTGCCGCCCCGCTTGGCCTCGTACAGCGCCGCATCGGCAGCGGCCACGAGCCCCTCCTCGTCGCTCGCCGTGGCCGGGAGCGCGGCGACGCCGAAGCTCGCGGTGACCTGCAGCGTGCCCGGATCCCCGAGCCGGGCCACGCGCAGACGGGCGATCCGCTCGCGCACGCGCTCGGCGAGGTTGAAGGCGCCGTCCAGGTCGGTTCCGGGCAGGACGAGCGCCAGCTCCTCACCGCCGTAGCGGGCGGGCTCGTCGACCTCGCGCGAGGTCTCGCGCAAAACCCGGGCAACCTCGCGCAGGACGACGTCGCCCTGCTGATGGCCATGGTTGTCGTTGATGTCCTTGAAGTCGTCGAGGTCGAGCAGCACCAGGCCCATGGGATCGCCGAAGCGCTTGGAGCGCTCCACCTCGCGCGAGAGCGCGTCGCCGAAGCCGCGGCGGTTGGCCAGGCCGGTGAGCTCGTCGGTGATCGACTCCCGCGCCACCGTCTCGTGCAGGTCGACGTTCTCCATCGACACCGCGGCCTGCCCCGCGAGGTAGTGCAGCAGCTCGCGCTCGCTCGGCGTGAACGGCCGCCCGGCACGACCCACGGAGACGACGCCCACGACGCTCTCGCCGCCGTCGGCACCGCGCAGGGGATGGGCTATCGCGCTCGCGTCGCCAGCCGTCGCCTCGCGCGGGCGGCCCGCCCGCAGCGCGTCGATCTCGACGCTCTCCATGGCCCTGGCGAGGCCGCCCATGGACCCGATGCTGACGCGCTCCTCGAGCGTCGCGAGATCCTCGCCGCAGACGCTCGCCCGGCCGGCGTCGGCGGCCACGCCATCCACCGCGGTGCGCACGACGATCTCCAGCAGCGCGTCGCGGTCCAGGTTGGAGGCCACGGCCTCGCCCAGGCGGCGCATCGAGCCCTGCACACGCTCGCGCTCCTGGGAGAGCTCCTCCAGGCGCGCCTCCAGCTGGCGCGACATCGAGTTGAACTCCTCGCCCAGCGCCGAGAACTCGTCGTTGCCGGTGGTCGGCACCTTCGCGGAGAAGTCGCCCGCGCCCAGGCGGCGGGCCGCGTCCAGGAAGCCGGCGATCTGCTGCTGCAGCGACCGGGAGACGCCGACCGCGAAGATCACGGCGAGGACGAGGAAGCCGAGCAGGATGCCGCCGGCGTACAGGCGGCTGGTGGCGACGTCCGTGTCGGTCCCCGCCTGCGAGCCCAGCGTGGAGACCCGTACCGAGGCGCTTGCGAAGCCGGGCGCGTCGAAGGAGGCCACGCGGTAATCACGCCCGCCGACCTCGACCTCGCCCAGGCGCGGAAGCGCCTCGTCGCCCGCGCTCGCGAGCGTGCCGGCCAGCAGCCCGTCGCCGCGGCGCACGATCGTCTCCAGGCCGGTGACCCGGCGCACCCGGCGCGCGTAGGCCGTCGCGTCGATCACCGAGACCTCCAGCCGACCGAAGGATCTCCCGGAGCGGTTGCGCAGCGGCCGGGCGGCGGGCGCCACGGCCTCCGGGTCGCCTGCGCTGAGCACGATCCGCCCGCCGTCGACGATCGCGATCCGCTCGATGTCGCGGAAGCGCACGAGCTGGCGCGCGCGCTTGGCCGCGCGGGCGTCGTCGCCGGTCTGCAGCGCCTGGGCGAGGACGTTGTCGGAGCCCACCTCGCCCAGCACCTCCTCGGCACGGTCGCGCTCCTCGGCGAACAGGTTGATCGCGGCCTGCTGCTGGGCGGCCACGCGCGCGTCGGCCTTGCCGCTCTCGTTGTCGTCGATGAGCCGGAACAGCACGAATGCCACCGACACCATCGGGACGATGACGATGAGCACGAAGAACAGCGTGAGTCGGTTGCGAAAGCTCAAAGCGGCCACTGACCCTATCGGCGGATCGGCCGGGCTCCCGAAGCCCTGACCGCAGCCGACCGCGGCTACACTGTGGCTTCCTCGGGGCTATAGCTCAGTTGGGAGAGCGCCTGGATCGCACCCAGGAGGTCGGGGGTTCGAGTCCCCCTAGCTCCATCGAGACGAACGCCTGCCTGTCCTCGTCCATCGGCGGCGGGACCGCATTGCTGGACCCCGCCGGTGCGGGGCTGCGGTCCATCCGTCCGACCCCGCTCAAGCTCATCGGCAGTCGGTCCGATAGACCGAGTGCGAGCTTCTCTTGATTCGTCGGCTGTTCGGGCGCCGAGCCGAAACCGGGTCTGACCCGGTAGGGCGCTCACCGCTAGCTCCGCTCAGAGCGGAAGGGAGCAACCGATGGTCGAAGGCACGACGCAGACCGCGCAGGACATGGCTCCGGGAGGCCTGAAGCCACTACCCAAGACGCCGACCGGAGTACACGGACTGGACGAGGTCACCGAGGGCGGGCTGCCCCGCGGTCGTCCCACGCTGGTATGTGGTCCGGCAGGCTGTGGCAAGACGCTGCTCGGTATCGAATTCCTGGTCCGCGGGATCACCGAGCACGGCGAGAACGGGGTGTTCCTCGCCTTCGAGGAGACCCGCGAGGATCTGATCGCCAACGTGGCCTCACTGGGGTTCGACCTGGCGCAGCTCGAGGCCGATGGCAAGCTCGCGCTCGACCACGTGAGCATCGAGCCGAGCGAGATCGAGCAGTCGGGCACGTGGGATCTGGACGGCCTCTTCATCCGCCTTGGCGCCTCCATCGACATGGTCGGCGCCGACCGCGTCGTGATCGACACGATCGAGAATCTCTTCGGAGCCTTCTCGGACACGGCCACGCTCCGCGCGGAGCTGCGGCGGCTGTTCCGCTGGCTCAAGGACCGTGGGATCACCGCGATCATCACGGGCGAGCGAGGCGACGGCTCGTTGACGCGCCACGGGATCGAGGAGTACGTCTCCGACTGCGTGATCGTGCTCGACCATCGCGTGAGCGAGGAGACCTCGACCCGCCGGCTGCGGGTGCTCAAGTACCGCGGGTCACTGCACGGCACCAACGAGTATCCGTTTCTGATCACCAAGACGGGGGTGTCGGTGGTCCCGATCACCTCGCTGGGCCTGGAGCACGACGCCTCCGGGGAGACGCTGTCCATGGGCGTCGCCCGCCTCGACGAGATGCTCGGCGGACAGGGCGTCCTGCGCGGCAGCTCGATACTCGTGAGCGGGACGGCGGGCACCGGCAAATCGACCGTCGCCGCGCAGTACTGCGATGCCGCGTGCCGGCGTGGCGAGCGGGCGCTGTACTTCGCGTTCGAGGAATCCGAGGCGCAGATCGTGCGCAACATGGCCTCGGTGGGCATGGACCTCGGGCAATGGGTGCAGCAGGGACTGCTGCGGTTCAAGTGCGTGCGACCCAGCCTGCTGGGTCTGGAGGCCCATCTCTCCTCGATGCAGGACCTCGTTACGGAGTACGGGCCCTCCGTGGTGGTGGTGGACCCGATCTCGGACCTGCTGACCGCCGGGGCGAGCCGCGACGTGTCGGCCATGCTCACCCGCCAGGTCGACTTCCTGAAGGTCAGAGGCGTGACCGCCCTCTTCACCAGCCTCGACCAGGACCTTCAGCTGGAGGAGGCAAACCAGCAGATCGCGGCCCTGATCGACGTCTGGCTCCTGGTCACCACCAAGGAGCACAACGGCGAGCGCAACCGCTCGCTTTCGGTGCTGAAGGCCCGGGGGATGGCGCACTCCAACCAGATCCGCGAGTTCTTGCTCACCGAGCGCGGGATCGAGGTGGCCGACGTCCACGGGCTCGGAGAGGTGCTCACGGGCTCGGC
>JACCQW010000032.1 GCA_013813955.1 Solirubrobacterales bacterium | reverse complement strand
CCGCGGCGCTGACCGGCAGGCTCGCGATCCGCCGCGGCGTCTCGGTCTGCAGGTCGAACTCCACGAAGCCGTGCAGGAAGGACAGCTGGAAGTAGAAGTAGCGCTCGTCCGGGGAGATCGCCATCGGTCGCACCGCGGAGCTCATGCCGGGGAAGCCGCGCGCCGCGAGGATCGCGCCGATGTCCAGGCGCTTTGTGACCTTCAGCGTCTCGGCGTCGACGACCTGAAACCAGCGGTCGCCCTTGGTCGAGTCGAGGACCGGCTGGTCGGCCGGCGTGTAGACGAGCCCGATGCTGGCGTGGAAGATCCGCTTGCCGTCGCGCGAGAACTGGTTCTCGTGCGGGGAGTCGCCCGACGCGAACTCGCCCACGAGCCGGCCTGCTCGCGGGTCGATGACGTGCACCTTGTTGGCGGTGGAGGCGGAGACCAGCAGCTGCGAGCCGTCGGGCGAGATCGCCATGTGGTCCGCGCGGTAGCCCTCGACGGGCACCCGCCAGACGATCTGCTGGGTGCGCAGGTCGATCCCGACGACGTCCTTCAGGCTCGGTCGCGACACGTAGAGGAAGCGCCCGTCGTGGGAGCTGAACATGTCGTCGACGTACTGGTGGTGGCCCTCGCCGACGAGCTGGCTGATCGCGACGAAGTACCCGAGCTCGAGCGGATTCGTGGTGATCTCGAAGACCCGCTGCTGCAGGTCGGGGACCACATTGATGCGCGCGAGCGTGGAGAACGTCTCCAGGTCGATGATGTCGGCGGTGCCCTCCCAGTTGTTGCCGACGAACATGACCTCGCGCGTGTCCGGGCGCTCGGGCGGGCCGCCCTCGGCGGCCGCGGTCGCGGGGACCGCGAGGACGAACGCGGCCAGGCAGAGGGCGCGACGGATGCGGGCGGCAGTCACCCCGTGGACGGTATCGCACCTGTACGCGAGCGTACAGGTGAGGAACGGCTATGCGGTGCCGGTGCCGGCCGGTGGGGCCGGGCCGGTGCCGGTGCCGGTGCCGACGCCGGTGCCGGCCGGATGGGCCTTCGCCCAGGCGACGATCTCCTGAGAGCCACCGATCGCGGTGCCGTCGTCGAGCTCGAGCACGGGCACCATCGTCGAGCCGGTCAGCTCCTGGGCGCGCCGGCGCCCCGCGCTCTGGTTGAACGGGGAGTCGGGCAGCACGCCCAGGCCATAGGACCTCACGATCTCGGGTTCGTGGCCGGCCTCGAGTAGGGCGTGCGCGGCGTTGCCGCAGGGGTGGCCACCCGGACGCGGCGAGGCCTTGAACGTGCCCCAGCAGGCGTAGAGCTTCATGCGGTGCCTCCGGTCGCTTCGTGGACGGGCTCCAGCCGGCCGAGCGTCACGGCCACGGCGGCCGGGTTGGAGTCTATGAGCACGAAGCGGCGCCCGAGCGCGCGGCAGACGGCGCCGAGCGTGCCCGAGCCGGCGAACGGGTCAAGGCACCAGCCGCCCGGACGGGAGGAGGCGGCCACCATCCGGCGCACGATGCCCTCGGGCTTCTGCGTCGGGTAGCCGGTCTTCTCGCGCGAGTTGGTCGGCACGATCGTGTGCCACCACACCGAGGAGGGCAGCTTGCCGCGCGCGGCCTTCTCGGGGCCGACGAGCCCCGGCGCCATGTAGGGCTCGCGCTCGACCTCCTCGGAGTCGAAGTGGTAGCGGTCGCGGTCGCGGACGTAGACGAGGATCGTGTCGTGCTTGGCCGGCCAGCGGCGCTTCGGGCGCCCGCCGTAGTCATAGGCCCAGATCAGCTCGTTGAGGAAGCACTCCGCGCCGAAGAGCTCGTCGAGCGCGAGCTTCGCGCGGTGCGCCTCGCGGTAGTCCAGATGCAGGTACAACGTCCCGTGGGGCGCGAGCAGCTCGCGAACCCGCTCCAGCCGCGGCACGAGGAACGCGCCGTGATCGGCGAACGCGTCCGCATAGCCCAGCGCGCCGCGCCGCTGCTGCGCTCCGGTGTTGAACGGCGGGTCGAGGTAGGCCATGTCGAACGTCGCGGCGGGCAGGGCGGCCAGCGCGGGCAGGTTGTCGCTCTCGATGAGCAGGTCGTCCTCGAGGGCGACGGGGTCGCCGGGTCGCAGCGTGCGCATGGCGCGCAGGCTCTCAGGGCCGGCGGTCGGGTGGTCGTGCGGGCGGTCCCACGGCGCCCGTGACGTTCACGCCGTGGCCTGCTCGCGCAGCGCGGCCAGGAAGCGCTCGATGTGGGGGTTGACGTCGTCGGGCCTGGTCATGTTGGACGCGTGGCCGCCGCCCTCGATGACCGCCAGCTCGCCCCGGGGCACCCCGTCGGCCAGGCGCCGGCCGGCCTCCAGCTCGATCGCCGCGTCGTCGGTGGCGTGCACGACGAGCGCCGGGACGTCGAGCTCGCCGAGGCGGTCTGTGATGTCGTCGCGACCGACGAGCGTCGCGTAGACCTGGCGCACCGTGGCGTGGTCCATCGTCTGCCACTTGGCCTTCCACTCCCCGGCGCGGTCGGGGTCGCCGATGACGATCCCGGCGACGATGTCGGCCACCGCGGGCGGGACCCCGCTGCCCCCCGCGGTCCAGGCCTCCAGAAGCGCGTCGTAGCCCTCGAGCTTGGCCGGGTCCTCGACGCCGGCCTGCGTGTCGATGAGCACCAGGCCCATGACCCGCTCGGGCGCGGTGAGCGCCGCGCGCATCGAGAGGAAGCCGCCCTGGGACATGCCGGCGAGCACCGCCCGCTCGATGCCGAGGTGGTCCATCAGGCCGAGCAGGTCGCCCGCGGCGTCCCAGTAGGAGAACGGGTCCGGTGTCGACTCGGTCTGGCCGTGGCCGCGCTCGTCCCACGTGACACAGCGATGGGTGCCGGCGAAGGCCTGGACCTGCGCATCGAACATGGACCGGTCCATGAACAGCCCGTGCGACCAGATCACGGCGGGCCGGCCGGAGCCGGTGTCCTCGTAGAACAGGCGCTGACCGTTGACGTCGGCGTGGGGCATGGCGGTCCCTTCCGGGCTGCGAGCGTGGACCGCCCGAACCTACCAGCGGCACATTTGCCAGCCTAGAGGGGATGTCACCCACCCTACGACTGCTCGCGGTGCTCGCCGTCGCGGCCTTGGCCGTCGCCGGCGCCCTCACGCTTCTGGGCTCCGACGACGGGCCGGCGCGCCTGGTCCCCGGCTCCGGCCAGGCGCCGGGCGACGACGGCGACGAGGTCGACCCGCTCGCCTACACGCGGGAGCGCGAGGACGAGCTCGTGGCCGCCGCCGCGCGCGGACACGCCCACGTCC
>JACCQW010000030.1 GCA_013813955.1 Solirubrobacterales bacterium | reverse complement strand
TCGTGCTCCGCGGCGATCCGCTGGACGACCGGGGAGTGGCGGCGCCCGCCGCGTGCCCGGGGCGACGGAGCAGCGATGTCCGCCTCCGGGGAGGGGGCCGGGGTCGCCTCGGCCGGCGCCTCGCCCGGCTCCGCGGGTGACTCGCCCGGCTCCGCGGCCGCCTCGGCGTCCGCCTCTGAGGCGTCGGGCTCGCCGGGCTTCGCGTCGGTCGCGATGCGCGCGAGCGCGACGCCCACGTCCACGGTGGTGCCGACCTCGACGAGGATCTCGGTCAGCCGGCCGGTCGCCGGCGCCGGGATCTCGGTGTCGATCTTGTCCGTCGAGACCTCCGCGAGCGTCTCGTCGCACCGCACCCGGTCCCCGGGCTGCTTGCACCACTGCACGACCGTGCCCTCGACGACCGAGACGCCCATCTGCGGCATCGTGACGTCGACCACGACCTCGGCTTCCTCCGGTCGCCGGTCAGTAGGCGAGGAGCTCACGACACGCCTCCTTCACGCGGTCGACGGAGGGGAGCACCGCCTGCTCGAGCGGGGGCGAGAACGGGATCGGCACGTCGGGCGTGGCCACGCGCGTGACGGGACCGTCGAGGTCCTCGAAGCCCCGCTCGGCGATGAGGGCCGCGACCTGGGCGCCGGCGGCGCAGGTCTGGTTGGCCTCGTCGACGATCACCACCTTCGAGCACGTGCGCACCGCGGCAAGGATCGCCTCCTCGTCCAGCGGCACGAGCGAGCGCAGGTCGAGCACCATCACCGAGGCGCCATCGAGGTCCTCGGTGGCCTGAAGCGCGGTGTGGACCATCGCGCCGTAGGTGATGACCGCCAGGTCGCTGCCCTCGCGCGCGACGCGCGCGCTGAACGGGGTCTCGTAGGCCCCGTCGGGCACCTCCCCCTTCACGCGCCGGTAGAGGTGTTTGTGCTCCATGTACACGACCGGGTTGGGGTCGCGGATGCCGGCGATGAGCATGCCCTTGGCGTCCTCGGGCGTGCTGGGCGCCACCACCTTCAAGCCCGGCGCGTGCATGAACCACGCCTCGGGGTTCTGGGAATGGAACGGGCCGCCGGAGAAGCCGCCGCCGCTGGGCAGGCGCACGGTGATGTTCACCGGCAGGCCCTGGCGGTAGAGCATCTTGCCCGCGACGTTGACGAGCTGATCGAAGCCGCAGGCGATGAAGTCCGAGAACTGCATCTCGCACACCGGCCGCAGGCCGACGACCGCGGCGCCCACCGCGGTGCCGATGATCGCGGACTCCGCCAGCGGAGTGTCCATCACCCGGTCGGCGCCGAACTCCTCGAAGAAGCCGTCGGTGACCTTGAACGCGCCGCCGAAGGCGCCGATGTCCTGGCCCATCACCATCACGCGCTCGTCGTCGCGCATGGCGGTGCGCAGGCCGTCGCTGATCGCCTGCAGGTAGGTCATCGACGCCATCTCAGGCCGCCCTCGCCGCGAAGCCGCTCCAGGGCCCGCGGCCGTCGCCGAGCAGGATCTCCTCGGCGTCGCGGGGATGGAAGAGGCGGTCGGTCGCGGTCGCCGGGTCGGGCATCGGCCCCGACAGCGCCTCGTCGGCGGCGGCGTCGATGCGCGCCCTGACCTCGCCCTGCAGCGCCTCGACGTCGACGCCGAGCGCGACCGCGCGGGCGCGCTGGCGGTCGATGGGGTCCTTCGCGCGCCACTCCTCGACCTGCTCGGACGGCACATAGCTCATGTCGTCGTGGGCCGCGTGGCCGTGCATACGCATCGTGACCGCCTCGATCAGCGTGGGGCCGTCGCCGGCAATCGCGCGCTCGCGCGCCGCGCGGGTGGCCTCGAAGACGGCCTCCGGATCGTTGCCGTCGACGCTGAGGCCGGGGAAGCCGTAGGCGCCGGCGCGCTCGACGGGGTTGACCGCGAACTGGGCGCGGGTCGGCGTCGAGTAGGCGTACTGGTTGTTCTCCAGCACGAAGATCACCGGCAGGCCCTGCACGCCCGCCCAGTTCATCGCCTCGTGGAAGTCCCCGCGCGACGTCGAGCCGTCACCGAACCACGTCAGCGCGCAGCGGGCCTCCCCGCGCAGCTTGAAGGCCATCGCCATGCCGGCGGCCACGAGCATCATGTCCGGCAGCATCGAGACCATCCCGACGCAGCCGACGCGGTGGTCGCCGAAGTGCACGTTGCCGTCGCGGCCGCCGGTGATGCCGGCCGCGCGGCCCATGTACTGGCTGAGGATCGCCGCGGGCTCGACGCCGCGGATGAGGTGCGCGCCGAGGTCGCGGTGCAGGATGCACAGGCGGTCCTCGGGGGCCATCGCGAAGGCCGCGCCGACCGACACGGCCTCCTGGCCGTACCCGTCGTAGAAGGATCCCGGCACCTTGCCCTGCCGGTACAGGCTCATCGCCTTCTCCTCGATGCCGCGCATGAGGAGCATGTAGCGCAGCAGGCCGACCCGGTCGTCGTGGGTCAGGTGCTCGGCCACGTCCGCGGAGGCGTCCGCCGGGGCTCGCGACGTGCTGGTGTGCATGGGTCGCCTTTCTGTGAAGGGCGAGAGCGGGATCTCCGCCTCGCCTTGGGCATCCCGTCGGGGTCTCCGCGCGGGCTGCTTCCCTCTGGTCGAGGGTACCGGGTACGTACCCTGCTGACGATGGAGGCCGAGGCCCGCGATGAGCGCCACGCCCGCCTGCGCCGTGCGCGCTGGCGCCTGCGCGGCGCATGGCAGTGGCCGACGTTCGTGACGGTCACGCTGAGCGATGCGGCGCTGCTGCACTGGCTGCCCCTCGCCGGTGACGGCACCGGATGGGTGCCGGCGCTGCTGCTGGCGGGCTGTCTGAACCTCATCGTCGTCGCGGTGCTCGGCGGCCTCGGCGGCTGGGCGCTGCGCCGCCGCCGTCCCGACCTGCCCAAGGTAGTCGCGGACGACTACGCGGGAACGGCAGTGATCGTCGCCCTCGCGGGGGTCTTCCTGGCGATCGGCCTCGTGCACCGCCCCGCCGTCCTCGATGGCCGCCAGGCGTTCGGCGATCAGTCGACGGCGGTGCGCCGCTGGGTGCTGGCCAACGGCGACGCGTTCGCGCGCGCGCATGTCGACGGCGCCGACACGCTGCGCCTCGAGGACGACCTGTTCCGCACGTGCGTGCCCGGCGAGGACCCCAACCGCTGGCTGTGCCTCATCGTGGACACGTCGTCGTCCCCGCCGCTGGTCCGGCGGGATGCCAACCGCGAGTCCAACACGTCCCTGAACCGGCCCGGCGGCTTCAGGTAGGCGAAACGGATGCCGATACGAGGAGGGTGCGGAGCACCCGAGCCCTGTTCGCCTCTCTCGGCGCGAGCGTCACGCTGGTCGCCGCGGCCGCGTTCTCCCTGCTGACCGTGAGCGCGGTCGTGGCCCTCCAGGGCTGGCCGGGGCTCGCCGACGCCGGCGCCCGTCCGGCGCTGGTGGTCGATGCCGCGGTGCTGCCCGGGATCGGTGCTCCGGGGGGCGCCCTCGGGTCTGAGGCCGTTGTCCTGCGGGCACTCTCGCCG
>JACCQW010000011.1 GCA_013813955.1 Solirubrobacterales bacterium | reverse complement strand
CGCCACGGCGCGCGGCGCCGCACCTCGGGCACCGATGGCGCGAACATCAGGCGGCCTCCAGGCCGTGGGGGTCGCGCACGCCGAGACGCCGGTGCAGCCGGCGCAGCGGGCCCGGCGACCACCAGTTCCGCTTTCCGAGCATCGCCATCAGCGCGGGAACGAGGAGCCCGCGGACTACGAAGGCGTCGATCAGCACGCCGAGCGCGGCGCCGAGGCCGATCTGCTTGATGAACAGCACCGAGGAGGTGGTGAAGGCGCCGATGGCGACGGCCAGCAGGATGGCCGCCGCGGTGACCACCGAGCCGGTCTGGGACAGGCCCACGGCGACCGCCTCGCGGTCAGGCAGGCCGCGGTCGCGGGCTTCCTTGATGCGCCCGAGCAGGAACACCCCGTAGTCGGTCGAGAGCGCGAAGACGAGCGCGGCCGTGACCACGAAGTCGGTGGGCTCGATGCCGCCGTTGGCCGTGTACCCGAGCAGACCCTCGAAACGGCCGTCCTGGAAGACGAGGGTGAGCAGACCGAGCGTCGAGCCGACCGTGAGCACGTTCATGACGAGCGCCTTGATGGGCAGCACGACCGAGCCGGTCATCAGCCACAGGACGGCGAAGGTGAGAAAGGCCAGCAGGCCGAGGGCAAGGGGCAGACGCGACCCGATCGCGTCCTGCTGGTCGATGAACTCGGCCGCCTCGCCGCCGACGAGCACGGGAAAGCCCGCGTCCTGCTCGCGCAGAGCGGCCACGGCGTCACGGGCCACCTGCCCGGTCGGCTCGCCCCGGGCGGTCACGTCGATCTGCCAGGTCGAGGCGTCCAGGCTGCGAGGCTCGGCCACACGGGCTACGCCGGGTGCGTCGGCGATCTGGCGCGCGAAGGCCCCAACCGCATCGCGATCCTCGCGGCCGGCTTCGATGGTCACGAGCGCGGGGTTGGTCTGCTCGCGCGGGAAGTCGCGCGCGAGCGTGTCTCCGACCGTACGGGCGCTCAGGCCTTCGGGAACGGAGGTGACGTCGACGGGCGTCCACTCGGCGCGCAGCGCGGGCAGGGTGAGGGCGACCATCACGGCCATGGTGAGCACGGCCACGAGTCCCGGGCGGGCCATGACCCGCTGGGCCACCGAGTACCAGCGCGCCGCGCCGTCGGTGCGTGAGCGCCGGGCGCGCAGCTTGACGTTCCACAGCGAGAACAGCGCCGGCGCGATCACGCATGAGGCGGCGGCGGCGATCAGGGCGACGGCCGCGCCGCCGATGCCCATCGACTGCAGGAAGCCGAGCGGGAAGACGACCAGCCCGGCGAGCGCGATGGCGACGGTGGCGGCGCTGTAGAGCACCGTCCGTCCGGCGGTCGCCATCGTGGCCCGGACCGCCGCCGGCCCCGGGCCGCTGCGTTCGAGCTCCTCGCGGTAGCGCGTGAGCAAGAAGAGCATGTAGTCGATCGCCAGCCCGAGGCCCAAGCCGATCACGAGGTTCAGCGAGAAGATCGACAGCTCCTTGATCTCGTTGATGCCGCGCAACACGAGGAAGGTGCCGAAGATGGTCACGACCCCGACGATCAGCGGCAGCGCCGCGGCGCGCCAGCCGCGGAAGAACAGGAAGGAGAGCAGCAGCAGGAGCGGGAACGCGATGGTCTCCGCGCGACCCAGGTCCTCGGAGATCTGAGAGCCCAGCTGGTCGTCGGCCAGGAGGCTTCCACCCAGCGTGACCCCCGGCGCGTCCTCGAAGCGCTCCTCCAGGGCCGCGAGGACGGCATCCTCGTCGGCGCCCGCCGCGAGCGTCGCCGCCAGATACGCGGTCCGGCCGTCGGTCGAACTCAGGGGCGGCCCGCGCGCACCCTGGACCGTGGCGACGCCGGGGACGGCGGCAAGGCCGCGGGCGACCTCCCGTAGGCGTCGCTCGCCCGCGGGCGAACCGACGGCTGCATCGGGGCGGACCAGGGCCACGACGGCCGGGGAGACCGCGACGCCGCTGGCCCGCTCGGCCGCCTCGACGGCCCTGGTGGATTCAGCGTCGCGCGCGACGAACCCATCGCCATCGTCGAGCGCGCCGAAGATGGGGCCGCCGAGCACGATGGCGACGAGCACAAAGGCCAGCGTCCCGAGGAGCGCGCGGCGGGGATGTCGGGCGATGCTGGCGGTGAGCATGGCGGTCCTTTCCGGCGATCAAGGTAGATGCAAGCGACGATCCGCGCCGTCACCAAGCGGGCCGGCGTCTCCCCCACCGCGTTCTACGTCCAGCGCCTGGCCGTGGCGATGTGGACCGGCCTCCACGGCTACGTGACCCTCCGCCACGCGGCGCGCAAGATGGAGTGGCCGACCGACGAGGAGTTCGCCGCCCAGCTGACCGAGCAGATGCCGTTCTCAGCGCTCCGAAGCAGGTCCTTCGGCCGCGTCCGAGCGATTGTCGGGAGCACCGTCGGCCGTCGTCAGCCCGGCGGCCGCCAGCGCGCTGGGCAGATCGCGACCCCATTCGAAGCGCAGGATCCGGCCTTCGCGGAACGTCCACGTGTGGGCTTCCTCCTGCGAGAGTTCGGCGCCGCTGCCGTGGCCCCGCGCGCGGAAGGTAACGACCGCGACGACTCGGTCGCCACCGCCGAAGAGACCGCCCAACTCGTGACGCGACCAGGCGAACGACTCCCGCGCGCTGCGGACGGCGGCGCGGATGGCGGCGGGTCCACGCCTCACGCCCGACTCGACCGCCTCGGCCGGGTTGACGAACTCGATGCCCGGGTCGACGAGCGCGAGCAGCCCCTCGACGTCGTCGTCGAACAGGCCGTCTGAGTAGATGCGCCGGACCATGTCGATGTTCGTGGGCATGCCGGGCGCAAGTAAACAGGCTCGGCTCGGTCGGCAGGTTGAACGCGCGCAGCGGTGCCCGCAGGCCCTTGTCCACCTGGTTGTCGACGTAGACCTCCTGGTGGCCTTGTAGACCGCGGCGAAGGGGTCCTTCTCGCCGGGTCCTCGCAGTCGTGGTCGTCTGAAGACATCATCGGGCGCGCCGCCCGCCGACGCGCGCCACGTAGGCGGCCACGCGCCGCGCCGAGCGGCCGGTCAGCAGGTTGGCGGGCATGGCGCTGTCCAGCGACCCCGTCCGGATCTGGTCGCGGACGCGCCGTTGGGTGTAGCGGACACGGTCGAGGTCGGGGCCGGTGATCGACTCCGTGCCGGCCGCCGCCAGCGTGTGACAGGTCCCGCACGCGTGGCCGAACAGCTCCTTGGGAGTCTGGCGCGCCTCCTCGGCGGCGAACTCGTCCGCGGTCGGAAGGCGCGGCTGCGTGGCCGCCGTGAACGCCGGCGGAGGCTCGAAGCCGTCCTGCCCGTCGGACGCGCCGCGGGCCAGGCCCCACGCGACGGCGCCCCCCAGCACGGCGATCACCAGCAGCGGCCCGGCGAGCTTCACGCGCTGCCGGCTTCGTCGGGCCCTTCGTTGCGCTGTCTGCGTCGCTCGCGCAGCGCGGCGACGCCGAGCACTGCGAGGAGGACCACGATGGGCACGAGGTACAGCAGTGAGACGAGCCAGTCGCCCGCGTGTGCGATGACGATCATGCGATCACCCCTGGGCGCGGCGCGACGGACGCGATGACGAGAGGGACTGCGGCGGCCACGATGGCCCCGCCCGGCGGGTGCTGGACATGTGCTCTCCGTAGGCGACGAGCGCGGTGATCTCCATCAGCGCCCGCACTCGTCGTCGTGACAGCCGTCCGCGTCCGCGCCGGCGAGCGGCAGCGGCGAGGAGACGCAGCACCCCTCGCCCCGCCAGGACTCCAGGCCCTCCCTGACGGCGACCGCCGCGATCAGCAGGCCGACGGCCGGGTCCAGCCACCACGCGCCCGCGAGCGCGTTGCCCAGCAGCCCGACGAGCAGTGCCGCGGCGAGGTACGCGCACAGCATGTTCTGGCGCCCCTCGCCCTTCGTGGCCGGTGAGCCGAGCTGCTCGGCCAGGCGCTGCTTGGCGATCCCGAGCACCGGCATGATCACCACGCTGCTCGCGGCGAGCGCGATGCCCAGCCAGCTGACGTCGGGCTGCTCGGCCGTCAGGAGCGCCTTCAACGATTCAAAGCCCACGTAGGGGGCGAGCAGGAAGAACTGCGCCGCGACGAGCTTCTGCGCGCGCGTCTCGGCGTGCGCGGAGAACACGCGGGCGCCCGTGAAGCGCCAGATGATGATCACGCTGGCCAGACCCTCGATGGCCGAGTCGATCCCGAACCCGATCAGCGCGATCGAGCCCGCGAGGACCCCGGCGAGGATCGCGACCCCGCCCTCCAGCGTCATCCACCCCAGGCTCACCCACGACAGCAGCTTCACGCGGCCGGCGAGGCGGCGGTACTCGGCCTCGGCGAGAACCGGCGCCCGGACGGCGGTGGGGGCCGAGACGCTCACCGACCGCCCGCCGCGATGCTCGCGCTGGTCAGCTCGCAGGCCTCGACGCGGTCACCGACGCGCACCAGCAGCCGATCGATGCCGTCAAATAGCTCCTCGACACCGTCGGCGAGCACGTAGAAGACCTCGCGACCGCGCTTGTCACGCTCCACCAGCCCGCAGCCCGCCAGGCACGCCAGATGCTTCGAGGTGTTCGGCCGCGACAACCCGAGCTGCGCCGACAGATCGCTGACCCGCCGCTCGCCCGCGCGCAACGCATCGAGGATCCGCAGCCGCGACAGGTCCGCGAACCCGTGCATCAGCCGGTGGCGCAGCGAGACATCGGGACGTATCGCGATCTCGGCCATGCCCGAAAGCGTAACCGACGAGGCAACTATCCGCCCGGAGGCTGCGTGCGCGCCCGCCCCCGCCTCAGGCGTCTATGGACCCCCGGTTGCGGCCGGTTCTTCGAGCCGTCCGTACACGCGGCTGCGCACGCGCAGCACGACGGTGGCGAGGGCGATGGCCAACAGCGAGCCGACGAGGATGCCGACCTTGACGTGCTCGTCGCGTTCGCTTCCGGCGCCGAAGGCCAGCTCGCCGATCAGCAGTGACACGGTGAAGCCGACGCCGGCCAGCAGCGAGAGCCCGAGGACGTCCCACCAGGTCAGGTCCTCGTCGAGCTGCGCATGGGTGAAGCGCGCGACGAGCGCGGTCGAGCCCAGTATCCCGATCGTCTTGCCGACGACGAGGCCTGCGACGACGCCGAGCGCGACAGGGTCGCGCAGCGCGTCCGCCAGGCCGCCGAGGCCGTCGACCGCGACGCCCGCCGACAGCAGGGCGAAGATCGGGACCGCGACCGCGGCGGAGATCGGGCGCAACCGATGCTCGAAGTGCTCGGCGAGCCCGGGGCCGGCGTCGGGACCGCCGGCGTCATCGCTGCGCACCACCGGAACGGCAAACGCCAGCAGCACGCCGGCGGCGGTGGCGTGCACACCGGACTCGTGGACCAGGATCCACGTGCCGGCGGCGAGCGGCAGCAGCAGCCACCAGGAGCGCACGCGTCGCTGCACGAGCACGGCAAAGGCCGCCAGCGGAACGAGCGCGGCACCAAGAGCCCACAGGTTCAGCGTGGCGGTGAAGAACAGCGCGATGATCGTGATGGCCAGCAGGTCGTCGACGACCGCGAGCGTCAGCAGGAACGTGCGCAGGGCGCTCGGCAGGTTGCTGGCGACGACGGCCAGGACCGCGAGGACGAACGCGATGTCGGTCGCCGCGGGGATGGCCCATCCACTCGTGTCGCCGTCGCCGACGACGTTGACCGCGATGTAGACCGCGGCGGGGACGGCCACGCCGCCCACGGCGGCCGCGATCGGCAGTGCCGCCCGGGTCGGGTCGCGCAGGTCGCCGGCGACCAGCTCGCGCTTGAGCTCCAGTCCGGCGACGAAGAAGAAGATCGCGAGCAGCCCGTCGGCGGCCCATGTCCCGAGCGTCAGATGGAGGTTCAGGGCGGCGGGACCGACCGACGCTTCGCGCAGATCGGTGTACGCGTCGCCCCAGGGGGAGTTGATCCACACCAGCGCGACGAGCGCGGCCAGCATGAGCAGCACGCCGCCGACGGTCTCGCGGCGCAGCACATCGGCCAGGCGCGCCGCTTCCCGGGCGCTGGCTCGGGCGAACAGGCGTCGGGCGGTGGGCGGCTGCGCCATCGCTGGCTCCAGGGAATAGGGGTCGGGAGTTCCACGCCGACCAGTCTTCCCGGCACACCGCCGCATACCGTAGCGGCCCGCCGATGCACGACGACGCCACCGCCGATGAGCTCCGCGACCTCGTGGCCCACCCCGGCCGCACCGGGTCCCGGCGCCCGCGCGCTGAGCGTCAGCTCGCTGCGCCGAGGTGGCGCAGCGCCGACTGCGCCGCGTGGTAGCCGCTCATCCCGTGGACGCCGGCGCCCGGGGGCGTGGCCGCCGAGCAGATGAAGACTCCGGGGATGCCGGTGCTGTAGGGATCGCGCGCGAGCCGGGGGCGCACGGCGAGCTGATACGGCGTGCTCGCGCCGGTGATGACGTCGCCGCCGACGTAGTTGGCGTTGTCGCGCTCGAGCTCGGCCGGCGAGCGCACGGAGCTTGCGACGATGCGCTCGCGCAAACCGGGGGCGAAGCGCTCGATCTGGCCCAATAGCGCCTCCTCGCCGTCGCCGTCATAGCCGCTGGGCACGTGGGCGTAGGCCCAGACCGGATGGACGTCGCCCGCCGAGCGCCCGGGGTCGGCCAGGTACTGCTGGGAGACCAGGACGAACGGCCGCTCGGGCATCCGGCCGCGGTTGACGTCGCGCTCGGCGGCCACGATCTCCTCGAAGGACCCGCCGGCGTGGACCGTCCCCGCCCGGCGGCAGGCGTGGTTGGTCCACGGCACGCCGCCCTGCACCGCGAGGTCCACCTTGAAAGCCCCCGGTCCGTGCCTGTAGCGCCGGTAGGCGCGCGCGACGCGGTCGGGGAGGCGCTCTGCGGCCAGATCCGCGACGGCGCGGGGAGCGAGATCCAGGACGACCGCGCCCGTGGGCGGCAGCTCGGCCAGCGACCGCACCCGCGCCCCCGTCTCGATCGCGCCGCCGTGCTCGCGCAGGAGCGCCGCCAGCGCATCGGTGATCGAGCGCGACCCACCGTGAGCCACCGGCCATCCGTGGCGGTGGCCGGCGCAGATCAGCGCCGCGCCGACCGCGGAGCTCATGGGGCGGTCCAGGGGGCTCAGGGCGTGCGCGGCCACGCCACCGAACAGCGCACGCCCCCGGCCGGTCGCGAGGGCGCGCGCCAGCAGCGTCGCCGGCGCGGCGGCCCGCAGGCCGAAGCGCGCGAGCGCGATCGGGTGCGCGGGCACGTGCACAACCGGGCCGGACAGATCCTCGTTGAGCGCGTCGAAGGACTCGGACGGCGGGCCGAAGAGCCGTCTCCACGCACGACCGTCGGGGCCCAGGGCCGCCACGGTCTCCTCGAGCGAGCGCAGCATCACCCCGGCGCTGCCGTCGTCGAGCGGGTGCGCCAGATCAACCTCTGGCCAGCGCCACTGCAGCCCGCGGGCCTCGAGCCCCAGCGACCGCAGGAACGGCGATGCGGCGGCCATCGGGTGCACGGCCGAGCAGTGGTCGTGCAGCAGGCCGGGACGCGTCAGCTCGCTCGTGCGCGTGCCGCCGCCGATCGTCGGCTCGGCCTCGAGCACGGTCACCTTCACGCCGTCGCGCGCGAGCGCGACGGCGCACGCCAGCCCGTTGGGGCCTGACCCGACGACGATCGCGTCGCTCATGCGACCGTGGATCCCATCGCACCGAGGCTAGCCCGGGCCCCGCGTCTGCGCCTCGTCCCCCACAGCGATCCTCTCGAACATCTGTCCACGGGGCTTCCGCACGCCCGACTTCGCGCCGATAGGGCTTGCAGAGGCGGTCGACCCGGCAGGGGCGCGTCTCCGACCTCCCCCGACGCGAAAGGACTCCATCCTCATGCACCGCCCCTCCCGGCGCACGGTCGCCATCGTCGCGACGGCCGCCTCCCTCGCCACCGGCTCGGTGGCCTCCACGGCGGCGCTCGCCGCCGTCACCGATCCCGTCCCGGTCCAGCCCACCGCCGGCGCGCTGCTCGGCGGACTGCTCCCCCCTGTGGACACGCTCGCCCCCGCCGAGATCGGCGACCTGCTCGCCCCGGCCACCGGCGAGGACCTGACCGCGCTGCTCGGCGAACTGGACTCCACCCAGCTGACCGGCGCGCTGGACACGCTCGCTCCCGCCGAGCTCGGCGGCCTGCTCGCCCCGGCGACCGGCGGCGACCTGACCACGCTGCTCGGCGCGCTGGACCCGGCCCAGCTCTCGAGCGCGCTGGCCACGCTCAGCCCCGACCAGCTGACCGCGCTGCTCGCCGCGGCCACCACCACGCTCGCCGGCACCCTGCCCGGCGCTGACGCGGACGCGCTGCAGGATCTCATCGACCTGCTCCAGCCGCTGGTGCCGATCGCCC
>JACCQW010000072.1 GCA_013813955.1 Solirubrobacterales bacterium | reverse complement strand
GGCGACGACGCCCGACACCTGCACCGGGGAGCCCTGGTTGGCGAAGTTCACGACGGAGGGGCTCGCGCTGGTGATCGCGCTGGTGGCGACGGGACCGCAGGCGTTCGCGCCGGCGGGCTCCGCGATCGTCACGGCGTTGCCGTCGAGCACGCGTGCCTCGATGTCGGCGGTCGGGTCAGCGGGCGCGGTGAAGGTCGCCGTGTACGCGTCGCCGGGGCCGAAGGTCACCGAGGTGCCCGGGCCACCGGGCGCCTCGAGATGGGAGGCTCCGTTGCCCTTGACCAGGCGCACGAGGAACTCACCGGCGCCGGGGACGACGGTACCGGTCACCTGAACGTCACCCGTGCGCGTCGGCTCATTGATCGTCACGTCGGCCACCGTCATCTGGATGCCGGTGTCAGGGCCGGTGAGGATCTGCACGACGTCGCCGGCGAGGATGTCCGGGGTCTGGCCGTCGAAGCACTGGTCCGGCCCGTGGTTGACCTCGACGTCACCGGCCGGGGTGACGGTCAGGCCGCTGGCGGTCCCGATCGGCGTCCCGCCGCGGAGCACGACGACGTCGACCACAGATCCGGGCGTCAGTCCTCCGCCGATCACGACGTTGCTGTCGGAGAAGATCGTCATCTCCTGCGCGCCGGCGGGAGCGACGGGGGCCGCAGAGGCGGGCGCGGCGAAGGCCGCGGCGCCGAGCACGATCGCGGCGAGGGGCGCCAGGCGCCCGAAGCGGTGGCGCCGAGCGCCGTGTGTCTTGGTGTTGCCCGTGTCAGGCACGTCTGGCCTCCGTGATCGGATCGATGGACTACCGACCGGCGATGTTGGGACCGCGATGGCCGGGCCAGAAGCGGACACCGTGCAGCTTTGGGGTGCGAGAACTCGCATCAGCCGCCGCCACCGGCGGTGCCGGCCTCGGATCCCGTCATGGTCTAACCCTGTACTGGAGTCTGACTTGAGGCTGGTCGAGCCTTCGCGAGAAGAACCGCCTCTGCGCGATCACGCAGCCGCGCATGCCGCTACGCGAACCTCCTAGCGAGGGAAACGACGCTGTTCGCTGGAGCACCACGCGTGAAGCATGGCCATCACGCATGCCAGGCAAGCCGCGGCGCCGGGGGGATCGGCCCGCAGAAGAGGAGCACGGATGATCATCAGGGTGATCGTGGCGGATGACTTTCCTATCGTGAGAGAGGGCATCGCCTGCGCTCTCGACGAGGATCCGCAGATCGACGTCGTGGCCGAGGCGGAGACCGGGCCACAGGCCCTGGCGCTCACGCTGGAGCTCGACCCCGACGTGCTCGTTCTCGACCCGCGCCTCCCGGAGCTCGGGGGGCTGGCGGTCCTGGCCCGGGTCCGCGCCGAGCGCCCGAGCGTGAAGGTGATCATCCTGACCGCCAGCGAGCAGGCCGGCCCGCTGCTGGACGCGGTCTCCGCCGGCGCGGAGGGTTACCTCTCCAAGCGCACCACCGCCGCCGAGCTGCGCCAGGCCGTCTTCACCGCCTTCCACGGCGGCTCGATCATCACGCCGTCGCTGGCCCGGCACCTGCTCGACGAGTTCTCCCACCGCTCCAGGGGCGAGACGTCGGGCGTGCGGCCCGCGATGGGCCAGCGCGAGGTGGAGATCCTGCGCCTCGTCGTGCAGGGCAAGACCGACAACGAGATCGGCCAGGCGCTGTTCATCTCCCCGCGCACGGTGCAGAACCATCTGACGCGCATCCGCGAGAAGACCGGGCTGCGCCGGCGCTCCGAGCTGACCCGCTGGGCCGTTGAGCAGGCGTTCGTATGACACGCGCCGGCCGGCGCGTGGTGAAGGCAGCCGCCCCCCAGGTTGCGCGATCTCGCACCCCAGGTTCGCAGGCTCTGCCCCTGTGGCACCCGCGCGCGTGCCCCAGGATGGCAGGCATGCTCGAACGGACTCCCGCCAGCACGGGCGACGGAACGCCCATGCGCAGCCTGATGCTGCCGCTCGCCCTCGCGCTCGTGTGCCTGCTGGCCCTCGCGGGCACCGCGCAGGCCGCGAAGGTCGCGGTAGTCGCTTCGGGCGAGGGCCTCTCGCTGCCCGCCGGCGTCGCGGTCACCCCGAACGGGGACGTGTGGGTCACCGACGGCGAGCGGGGCGTCTGCCGCGTGGACCCCGGCGGCACACCGAAGCTCGTCGAGTCGCCCTACTGCCTGCCCCACGTCGAGGGCGGCCCCGAGCCCCTCGGCCCCACCGGCTCGCTGCAGATGGCCTTCGATCCCGTCTCCTCCAACTTCTTCGTCGCCGAGGGCACCTCCAAGGGCGCGGGCGTGTGGCGCATGCACTACGACAGCGTCATGAACACGATCGACTCCCACGTGCGCGTCGTCAACACGGGCGAGAACCGGCTGGCCGGGCTGGCGCTGAGCCCCGAGGGCCACGTCGACTTCACCGGCGGCAACGACCACGCGGTCCGCCGGCTGGCCAACGCGGGCACCGCCGCGCCCGGCACGCCGACCCCGGTCGTGGGCACGACCGCCGGCACGAGCGCGGCGCAGCTGGCCAACCTCGGCGGCGCGCTCTACATCGCCGAGCCCGGCGGCGTGACGCGCATCGCGACCCCGGGCGTCGGCGACACCAACGCGGTGCCCGTGCCCGGCTTCCCCGGGGGCACGGCCACCACGCTCGCGGCCGATCCCGCCAACAACGTGGTCTACGCGGGCACCGCGAACGCCAGCGCGATCGACCAGGTGGACGTGCTCAAGCCCGGTGACGTCGTGCAGACCTACGAGACCGGATTCGCCTTCACGACCGCCATGGGCGTCGCGCCCGACGGCACGCTCTACGTCGCCGACGACCCGCTCACCGGCGGCGGCGCCGCCG
>JACCQW010000427.1 GCA_013813955.1 Solirubrobacterales bacterium | reverse complement strand
GTCCCGCTCCGCTCGGCCCCGTTCCGGCGCCCGACGGGCCGCTGGACGTCGCGGTCGTCGTGCCGGCCTTCCGTGAGGGCAGCGGCGGCCACGCGACGATCGCCAACCTCGTCCGGGGCCTGGAGGCACGCGGGCACGCGTGCTCGCTGTGGCTGCACGATCCGCTTGGCACACACGCCGCGGAGCCCGATGTGGCCGCCACGTTCACGCGCTTCTTCGGGCCGGTCGGCGGGCCGTTACACCGCTCGCTTGACGGCTGGCCGGGCGCCGAAGTGGTGCTCGCCACCGGATGGCAGACCGTGCACCGCGTGCTCGGGCTGCCCGGCGCAGGAGCGCGCGCCTACCTTGTCCAGGACCACGAGCCCGAGTTCTACGCCACGTCGTCCGAGCGCCTGTGGGCGGCAGAGACCTACCGACTCGGGCTGCACGCGATCACCGCGGGGCCGTGGCTGGCCGAGCTCATGCGCGAGGAGTACGGGGCGAGCGCGACGCCGTTTGACCTCGCGGTCGACCACGCGCGCTACGCGCCCGGCGCCACCGACGCGAGCGGGCCGGAGGTCGTCGCGTTCTACGCGCGGACGTCGACGCCGCGGCGCGCGGTCGCGCTCGGGCTGCTCGCGCTCGGGGAGCTCACCCGCCGGCGCCCGCAGACAAGGGTCGTCCTCTTCGGCGGCGCGCCCGCGATGGACCTGCCGTTCGCCGCCCGCTTCGACGGCGTGCTGGGCCCGGGCGCGCTCGCCGCGCTGTACCGCGAGGCGACGGTCGGGATGGTCCTCTCGCTGACGAATTACTCGCTGATCGCCCAGGAGATGCTCGCGTGCGGCCTGGCCTGCGTCGAGCTCGACACGCCGAGCACCCGCGCGGCGTTCGGGAGCGACGCGCCGCTGGAGCTGGCGCCGGCCACCGTCGAGGGCCTCATCGGGGCGCTGACGCGGCTGCTCGACGATCCTGGGCTACGCGCGCGGCGATCCGAGGCCGGCCTGGCCCTCGTCGCGCCGCGCACCTGGTCGCGGGCCGCCGAGCAGGTGGAGGCGGGGCTGCGCGCCGCGGTGGCCGTGCGCGGTCAGAGCAGCACGCCGCCGCCGCGGTGAGAGCGGCGCGGGGTTACCGCTACCTTTGCGCGGCTTGTCCTCTTCATCCCCCACCCTGCCCATCACGGTCATCGAGCCGAGGCCCCCCGGCGTGCGGGAGCGCCTCGCCGAGGCCTGGCAGGGGCGGCGGCTGGTGCTGTTCTTCGGCCGCCGGGCCGCGGAGAAGCGCATAAAGCGCACGATCCTGGGCGCCACGTGGCTGTTCATCCGCCCGCTCCTGGACGTGACCATCCGCGCGCTGGTGTTCGGCGGGCTGCTCGGAGCCCCGTCCGCGGGCCTGCCGTACTTCCTGTTCTTTCTCATCGGCATGGCGATCTGGAACCTCTTCGACCGCTCCCTGTTCTGGGCGACGCGCGGCATCGAGCTCAACCGGGGCCTGCTGCGGCGGGCCTACATGCCGCGGTTGCTGCTGCCGATCGGGAGCACGAGCCCGGCGATCTTCGAGCTCGTGACGTACACGGTCCTGCTCGTGCTGGGCTTCACCGGCTTCTGGATCGCCGACGGTGAGTCCTACCTGGAGTTCGGAACGGGCCTTCTGCTCGTTCCCGCGGCCCTGGCCCTGGCGTTCATGTACGCGATCGCGGTCGGCCTGTGGACGTCGATGCTCGCGGCCCGCGCGCGCGACGTCCGCTTCACGATGGCGTATGTCCTGGGCTTCTGGTTCTTCCTGAGCCCCGTGATCGTGCCGCTCGCGGATATTCCGTCCGGGTATCGCACGGTGGTCCAGCTGAACCCGCTCACGCCGATCGTGGAGATGTTCCGAGAGGGCCTGACCGGCAGGGGCACCGTGGAACTGGAGTTCCTCATCGGCGGAGGCGCGGCCATGGCGCTGATCGCCGTCAGCGGTCTGTGGTTCTTCGCCAGGATGGAATCGGCGGCCGTGGACTCGATGTGAGCTCGCCCGAGCCGCGGATCTCGATCGAAGACCTCGCGAAGACCTACCGCGTGACCAAGCGGGGGCGGACGGTCCGCGAGGTCCCGGCGCTGCGCGGCGTGAGCGCCGCGGTCGGCGCGGGCGAGATCCTGGGCGTGGTCGGCACGAACGGCTCGGGCAAGACGACGCTGCTGCGGGCGCTGGCCAAGGTGACGCGGCCCACGGCGGGGCGTGCGGAGCTGCACGGCCGCGTGATTCCGCTGCTCGGGCTCGCGGCCGGCCAGCCGGAGAGCAGCGGCCTGGAGAACGCGCTGCTGCTCGCGGCGCTGTGGGGCGTGCCCCGGAGCATCGTGCAGCGACAGCTCGACGACATCGTCGCGTTCGCCGGTCTCGGCGACCAGATCTCGCTGCCGGTCAAGGGCTACTCGACGGGCATGCGGCTGCGCCTCGCCTTCGCGGTGGCCACCCACGTCGAGGCCGACGTCCTGCTCATCGACGAGGTGCTCGCCGTGGGCGACCAAGCCTTTCAGCAGCAATGCCTGGACCGCCTCGATGAGATGCGCGCGACCGGCTGCGCGACGATCGTCGTCTCCCACGACCTCCCGACCGTCCGGCGGCTGTGCGACAAGGCCGTCTGGCTCGAGGACGGCCACGTCGCGGCCGAGGGCGCGGCGGACACGGTCACGCGCGCCTACGCGGCGCACGCGACGGCGGCCGAGGAGGACCCCGACGAGGCCGCGGACGACCAACACGGCCGGCCGCTGGCGCTCGATCTGGTGACGTCCGACGGCTCGCCGCTGGCCGCCCCCGAGCGCGGTGATGCGCTCGGCGTGCGCTGCCGCTTCGAGATCGACAGCACGGACACGACGGTGACGGCAACGGCCGAGGTGTACGCCGGTGAGACGCTCGCCTTCCGGGTGCACAGCCCCGCCGATGCGTGGCCGATCGACAACCCCGGCGTCCACGAGGTCGTCCTGCTGGTTCCCGGCGGCCTGCTGACCGAGCACGAGTACCGCATGCGCGTCATCGTGGAGCTGCGAAACCGCGACGAGGTCACCCGCCTGGACCAGGGCGACGCGCTGCGGGTGAGCGTCCGTGATCCCGACGCGACCGGCGCTCAGGGCGCGGTACGGCCCGAGGTCGGCTGGGACTTCCGCTGGACCGGTGACTGACCGGCGGAGCGGGCGCGAACGGCGTCGAGCGCTTCCTCGGCGATGATCCGGCCGATGCGCTCGCCCGAGCGCCCGTCCAGCGGGCCGGTCTCCTGCCGCGCGATACGGCGGCGGGTCTCGCTGCGGGCCTGCGGATGCTCGAGCGACTCCGAGACCTGCTCGACCAGCTCCTCCAGGGTGTCGGCGATCTGCGCGCCGCCACTGTCGACCAGCGGACGCAGGTGCTCGTAGAGGGTCCAGTCCGGGTTGCCGGAGTAGGCGACCATCACGACGGGCGTGTCCACGAGGAACGCCTCGAGCGTGGTGGTCGAGAAGATGTTGACCAGGACGCCGGCGTGCTTGAGCAGCGAGGCGAGGTGCGCGCCGTCGGAGCCCGGCATGTCGCAGCGCAGCGTCAGCGACCGGACGCCGGGAAGGTCCAGCGCGACGTGGTCGCAGCTCTCGGCCAGCTCCTCGAAGCCGGCGAGGTGCCCGAGGTGGTCTGCGCGGAACGCGATCGGGTGCAGTCGCACGACGATCTGGGCGCCCTCGCCGAATCGCCCCTCCAGAGCGGCGCGAGCGAGCTCCGTCGCCACCTCCAGATTGGCGCGGTAGCTCCCCGGCGGACAGGTGGCGAAGGCCACGATCCGCTTGGTCGGGTCCAGGCCGAGACCCGCGCAAAGCTCCTCCCGCGTCAGGAGCTCGTCCGGGCGCTGGTAGCGATCGAAGTGCGGCACGCCACCGACCACCACCCGGTCGGGGGGCAGGTCGTGATAGCGCTCGAGCTGCTCGGACATGCGCTCGGACCACGCGATGACGCGGTGCGGATCCGCGCCGCGATAGCCCTTGCTGGTCGGGTTGTCCCACCCCAGCACGGTCGTGACGCAGCGGATTCCGCGGCGCTCGGCCTCGCACATGATGATCGCGTCGCCGAGCTGATAGCCGGGGCTCGTGGTAACGAGGAGGTCGATACCGTGGCGCTCGAAGACCCGATCGTGCAATGCTCGCCTGTACACGCGCTTCTCGATGGCCAGCACCGCGAGGCGCGCGGTCCGCGAGCGCCAGAGTAGATGCAGGAGCACGTGCTGTACCCGGGTCCGCACCGGCTGGCGCCTGAGCCGGGCGCGGTAGTTGCGCAGGTACTTGCCGCGAAACGCGGCGCTGGCGCCCTTCTGGGGTAGTGCGAACTTCCGCAGCTGAAAGATGAACTTGCGCCAGCTGCTGCGACGCACAGAACCGAGTTCCGTGAACAGCATCTCGACGGCGATGTCCTCGCCCGCGAACTCCTCGCGGAAGTACTCCTCGTCGGCGTTCGGGGTGACGATCACGATCCGGGCGCCGATCGATCGCAAGGTCGGCAGGATCTCCGTGCGCAGGAGAAAGCGCGCCGAGAAACCGGTCATCACGACGAGCCCGACCGTGGGCCGGGGCGCGCCGGCGCCCTGCACGCGGGGCTCATGACTGTGGGCGGTGGCGGCCAACTCGCCTCCCAGGATGCCAGGCGACGCCATCTTCCCGTAGCACGCGTCGGTAGACGTCGAGTGTCTCGTCAGCGGTGCGCTCCGGGGTGTAGCGCGCCGCGACCTGCGGGCCCGCCGTCTGCAGCACCTGGCGGGCCGCCTCGTCGAACACGGCGGTGTGGATCGCATCGGCCAGCGCGGGCGGGTCGCGGACGTCGACGGTGAGCGCAGCTCCGGCGAGCGCCTCGGCCGCCGGCCCGGAAGCAGCCACGACGGCCCGGCCGCAGGCCATCGCCTCCAGCGCGGGCAACGGAAAGTCGGCGCGTGCCGTCGGGGCCACCACGCACGCGGCTCCCCGGAGCAGGGACAAGGACGCCGCCGGGTCGAGGTTCCCGGCGATGATCATGCGACCGGTCCACGGTGAGGCCTCGACGCGGTGGACCAGCCTACGGTCACCGTAGCCACTGCCGCCGGCGATGACGAGGTTGAGCCGGACGTCACGCTCGAGCATGCGTTCCAGCGCAGCGACCACAGGGTAGGCATCCGATCCGCCGGCACGGTCGACCAGCGCGAGCGCATAGGGGCGCCTCACGCCCGCGCGAGCGAGGTGCGCAGGTTCCTCCGCGCCGAGGGTGAACTCAGGAGGCACCGCCGGCGTCGCGGCGTGGACACGATCGGCGTCGAGGCCGGCCACGTGCTCGAGGAGCTCGTCGCGGACGTGCGCGGAGGGCACGAGCACCGCCGCCGCCTGCGGCAGAGCCCGAGTGGTCGCCGCGCGGTAGAGCCGCACGCTCGGCGGCACGCTCGCTTCTCGCGCCCAGGGACGAGCGCTGGGCACGCTCAGCACGAGCGGGAGATCGCCACCTGGCAGCGGCCGGCCGGCCTGGATGAGCTCGGCATCGAACCGGCGCAGGTGCCGCGGAAGCGCACGACGTCTCCAGCGCAGCTCTTGGTCCAACGCACGCATCACGACCTGGTGGCGGCGCCGGACCCGTTTTCCTCGGTAGGTCACCACGAGGACCTCGACACCCTCGCGCCCCTCGAGCTGCTCCACCAGCATCTCGGTCCCCCGGTCGAGGCGGTCCGGGATGCGGCTGGACATCGTTGTCTGCAGGGCGATGCGCATCTTCGCCTCCGATCTCTGCGGCTGAACGAGGCCGATGTGGAGGCTGGCACCTCGCTGGGAGGGGCCAGTATCCCAGGACACGTTCGCTTACCGCCATGGCCGGGCTAGCCTGTGCCGGTGCAGACCTCGCTCCTCGCGCTCGTGCCCTTCGCGAACCGCCGCCGACCGCGGCGCTGCCCGGTGTGCGACTCCGGCGCCGTGCGGCCCCTGATGCCCTACGCAAATCCGCCGCGCAGGGACGGCCGGCGAAGGGTCTCGCAGACCCCCGCGCTGCACCTGATCGGGTGTGCGACGTGCGGGGCGGCCCACTCGCATCCACTGCCCACCGACGAGGAGCTCGACGCCTTCTACACCGCCACGGATGGCTGGGACGACCGCGTGGACGCGGAGGCCCGGGAAGCGGTCGAGCGCAAGCTCGCGGACAAGCGGCGGTACTACGCGCACGAACTCGAGGATCTGCGTCCGTACCTGATCGCGCCGGAAGCCGACCGACAGCCGGCTGTCTTCGACTTCGGCTGCGGGATCGGTGCCTGGCTCGACGTGCTCGCCGGCGATGGCTGGCTGACCTTCGGTCTCGAACCCGGAGCCGCGGCTCGAGAGATCGCGGGCCGCCGCCACCCGATGCTGGACGAGATCCCGACGGATGAGCGCTTCGACCTGATCATCGTCAACCACGTCCTCGAGCACGTGCGAGACCCGCTGGCAGTCGTACGGTCGCTGGCTCGCTGCCTCAAGGACGACGGGCTCATGCTGATCGGCAGCCCCCACCTCGCCCGGCTGCCTGAGCACGGACGATTCAGCTATGTCGCGAGCGGCGTGCACATCTTCTCATGGACTCCGTCGGGCCTGGCGTCGCTCCTCGCCATGGCCGGGCTCGAGATTCTCGAGGTCCCGGAGGAGAAACCCGGAACCGCGGACGACCCGCACGTCCGGCGGCTTCGCCGCCTGGCGCGCAAGACCGGTCAGATCCGGGCTCCGAGTGGTGAGCCGCTGCGCGAGGCACAGAACAGCCTGAGCGCCTGGGCGAAGGGAGGCGGGAGCATCGAGACCGCCCGCCAGCGCGAGATCCGGCTCTGGCGGCGGCGCATGCGTAAACGGCGCAAGATGCTGCGGCGAAGGGTCGGGCGGCGCACGCATCGCGCAATCACACGCGTTTCCCGACGAGCCCGGAAGATCCTCGGGCGCGGGGCCCGGCGGATGCCCGGGGGGCTGGCCCGCGGTATCTCACGTCGCATGAAACGCGCCCGGCGCAGCCTCCTCCGCCTGATCCGACGCGCGCGGATCACCCTGGGGCGTCTGGCCGGCCGCGGCTAGGGCTGTGCGCCGCGACGAGAGGGTTCGTCCCCGTCGGCGCGCGCGGCGGCGCCGATCGCCCACGTCATCGCGAGCGGGACCCCCAGCACGACGAGCACCAGCAGCGGCCAGAGCAGCCAGGTCCCGACCGGGTCGGGCCGGAACGCCGTCATGCGCTCGACGATCTCCGGCGTGCGCTCGACGAGGCTGACCGGCTTGTCCTCGTAGAAGGCCAGCGCGATGTCCCCGTCCACCGCCTCGCCCTCCACGCGACTGACCGACCGCGAGTTCGAGCGCCCGTCGGCGGCCGCGAAGAGCCCGATCGGCCGGGGTCCGAGGTTGGCAAAGCACGCCTCGGCGACGGTCGGGCGCTCCGGCGGGCGGATGGGCAGCAACTGCGGCGCGTTGTCCGCGTAGCCGGCGGCGATCCGCCCTCCCGCGCGATAGCCCGGCCCGCGGATGCGCACGGCCACCGCCGAGCCGCGCCGCGCGAAGGTGGTCATGCGGAACGCCGCGCGGGCGCTGCGCTCGGTGAGCACGAACGGCGCGGTGCAGGCCTGGTCGCCGGGCGCAACGGCGATGACGCCCACCTCCAGCAGCGCCGTCGGGGACGGGATCGAGGCCGGGCGCACGACCTCCTCGGTGGCCCACGGCACGACCGCGAACACGGCAAAGGCCAACAGCCCGACCATGATGGCGAGGGCGGCGCGCCTACCCATAGAACCGCTCCACGGTGAGGCCGAGGCCGGTGAACTGCACGGCCACCAGGGCGGCGACGGCCCCGCCGGCAGCAGCCGGCCGCAGCGCCCGCGGGACGGCGTCGACGAGCAGCGCGACCCCGACGCCCACGAGCGCGACGAGCGGCAGGATGTAGCGGCCGGCGATGACCGGATCGGTGGGATCGTCGAGCATCGCCCGGTAGGCGACCACGTGCAGCATCACGGCCAGCGCTAGCAGCGCGAGCAGCGCGATGGCGATCTCGGGCCCGCGGGCACGCACGCGGTCGCGGCGGGCGATCGCCAGCGCGATCAGCAGCGCGGTGAACGCGAGCGTCACCCCCCACACGACGTCGGCGACCCCCGCCGGCAGCGCGATCTCCAGCTGCGCGAACGCGCCCCAGAGGCGCTCGACGAGCACCTCGCGAACGCCGTAGTCCTGCGGGCCGATCGTGGGCGTCATGAAGTCCAGCCGGGGCAGGTAGAACTGCCACATGTAGGAGACGAACTGGTTGGGAGTGCCCCTGCCGACGGCAGAAGCGACCCCGACGGCGGCCAGCGTCAGGGCGAGGCCGCCGGTCGCGCCGAGCGCCACGGTCGCGCGCCCGATGCCCCGTCGGCGCACTACGACGAGGGCGAGCGCGATCACCACTGGCACGAGCAGGGCGACCCCCCGCGGCTGGGCCAGCGCCGCCGCGGCCACGAGCGCGGTCAGGCCCAGGACGCGGCCCTTCGTCGCCCCGTCCTGCACGACGACGACGGCCAGCAACAGCACGGCGGTGGACAGCAGCACGAGCATGATGTCCGCGTTGATCGTCGCGGTGAGCTGCAGCATCTGGGGTTGTAGCGCGACAAAGCTCGTGGCGACGGTTCGCGGCAGCACGCGTGGCCCCAGCAGGCGTCCCGCGAGCAGCCACGTGAGCACGATCGCGCCGAGCAGCAGCGGCAGGTTGGCCAGGCGCATGAGGAACGTGCGGTCGAAGAAGCCTCCCAGCAGCCCCACCGAGTACGGCACGGCCTGATAGGCGTAGTACAGGGGGGGATTGCGGAAGGTGGAGGTGAAGTCCGCGTCGGCCCGCGCCCCTGCGGGGAGCATCGCCTCCCGGCGCTGCCACAGGCGCTCGTCGAGCTCGGTCCCGAAGGGGCGTGCGGCGAGGTTCGCCCGCAGCGGCTCCAGGCCCGACCACTCCGCAGCGATGGTGTGCTCCGTCGAGCGGTCCTGGTCACCGGCCGGCCGGCCGGCCACGGCGGTCCACACGATCGTGCCCTGCTCGACCATCTTCTCGGTGTAGGAGTAGTGGCCGCCCTCGTCGGGGCCCTGCAGCGCGGGCAGGGCGAGCATCCAGGCCAGGGCCAGCACCGTGGCCACGGCGAGCAGTGCCGCGAGCGGCCGGGGACAGGGCAGCGGGCGCACGCCGCGGGCGGCTAGGACGCCGGCAGCGGCTCGAGCTGCGCCGGCGAGTAGCTCAGCCGCTTCTGGATCGCCGGCGAGACGGTGGCGAGCAGCTCGGCGACCTGCCGCCCGGCGGTGCCGTCGCCGAACATCTCGTCGGGCTCATAGCGCCCGTGCGCGATCTGGTCGCGGATGGCATCGGCGATCTGCTCCTCCGCGTGGCCCGCCCGCGCCACGTTGGCCCCGGTCTCGCGATCGCGCTGGCGCGAGCCGATGGTCACCGCCGGCGTGCCCAGGTAGGCGCCCTCGCGCAGCGCGGCCGACGAGTTGCCCACCATGCACGAGCAGTGCGCCATCAGCCGGATGAACTGCTGGGGCGGCAGGTTGCGGAAGAAGTGGAAGCCGTGGCCGTGGCCCAGCTCGCGGAACTGACGGATGCCCTTGGCCACCTGCTCGGAGCCGGCGTCGACGTTGGGCCAGAACACCAGCGCCTGCTGGCCCTGCGCCGCGACGGCCTGCAGCGTCGCGTTGATCTGCTCCAGCCCCTGCCCGAACTCGGTCGTAACCGGGTGCTGCATCATCAGGACGAACGGCCGGTCGGGATCGAGCGTGGCGCCGGTGCCGCCGAAGATCTCCAGCGCCTGGTGCGCCGTGCCCAGGTCAGCCTCGGCCACCAGGTCGATCGAGGGGCAGCCGACGTTGAAGACGTAGTCCGGGTCCTCGCCCATGGCCAGCACGCGGCGGGCACTGAGCTCGGTGGAGGGAAAGTGCATGTGGGCGAGCTTCGTCACCGCGTGGCGCACGGACTCGTCGATCGAGCCGGACACCTCGCCGCCCTGTGTGTGGGCGACCGGGATGTTCATGTACGCGGCGGCGATCGCCGTCGAGATCGTCTCGAAGCGGTCGGCGACCGTGACGACGACGTCGGGCTCGAGCATCTCGAACACCGTGGGCAGCTCGAGCAGCCCGAGTCCCGCGGACTTGGCCATCGTGGCCGGGTTCTCGCCCTCGATGATCAGGCGCACGGTGGCGTCCGGGGTGAACCCGTCAGCCTCGATGACGTTTACGGCGCTGCCGAAGCGCTCGAGCACCGCGGACGCGCCGACGATGAGCTGCAGCTCCAGGCCGGGGTGCTCCTGGACGGCGCGCAGCACCGACTTGATCCGGGCGTAGTTGGCGCGGCTGGCCACGACGACGCAGACCTTGCGCTTGGAGCTGGACGGCATCGGGGCCATGCTAGTCAGGTCAACTACGCCCACGCCTGGATGTTGCGGTGCGCTCAGCGGCGCCCGCGGGCGGCGAGGAACTCCGCGAAGGCGAGATCGAGCGGCGTGTCGATGTCCACCGAGCGCTCGGCGGGCATCACGTGCGCCAGGGCCTCCTCGGCGACGAACGTCCCGGCGGCGATGAGGCCGCGCCGCGTCACGTAGACGCAGCCGTTGCGCACGAACAGCCGCGGCAGATCGTGCGACGGCGTCATCCCGTCGGGCTGCAGGAAGGGGACCAGGCGGCCCTCGTGCAGCCGCTTGAGCTTGACGGGGTGATGGACCATGTCGACCTCCACGACCGAGACCGCGGAGCCTTCGTCGGCGTGGTCCTCGAGCAGCGCGACGGTGGCGGCGACATCCGCGGGCGCCGTGAAGGGCGAAGTGCACTGCAGCACGGCCACCGCGTCGAACGGGCGGTCGCGCCCGGCCTCACATTCCGCCAGCGCGTGGCGGATGACGTCGAAGGACCGCGCCTCGTCGCCGGCCAGCTCCGCCGGCCGGCGCACGGCGACGACGTCGAGCCCCTCGGCCTGCGCGAGGATGGCCTCGTCCTCGCTGGTCAGCGCGACCGTCGCGAGGGCGCGGC
>JACCQW010000387.1 GCA_013813955.1 Solirubrobacterales bacterium | reverse complement strand
CGTCGGGCCGGGCGTGACCGCCGAACGCGTCACACGCGGCTCGCGGTCGCCTCCCGGAGCACCGCGATCATCGCGCGACAGGCCGGCGGTTGCGCGAGGCCGGCGAGCGTCGCCGCGCGTACGTGGCGCACGAGCTCCGCGCGCAGCGGGCGAACGACGGTGCCGGGATGCACCGAGGCCAGCGCGAGCTCGGGCACGAGCGTGACTCCGCGGCCGGTGGCGACGATCGCCTGCAGCGCGGCGAAGTCGGCGGTGCGGTAGCTCGCCTCGAAGTCCGGCTCGAACCCGGCGCCCCTGCAGAGGTGCCGGAAGTCCGCGCCCCACGGCGAGCACGAGGACGGGCCGCCGAGCACGCGCTCGCTCACCAGATCGGCGAGCTCGACGTGCTCAGAGCGCGCCAGGGGGTGATCGCGCGGCACGACGACGTGGAACGGGTCGTCGAAGAGCTCCACGCACTCGATGTCGCAGTCAGCGCACACGCTGCGACCGTCGTAGTCGGTGGCCGCAGTCCAGTGGTCGAACTCGAAGAGCACCGCGACGTCGAGCTCGCGCTCCTTCAGGCGGACCACGCTCTCGTACGGCTCACCGTCGGCGAAGCGCATCTCCACGTGCGGGTGGCCTCGCCGGAAGCGCTCCATCGCCTCCGCGGTGAAGGCCGCCGTCGCCGTGGGAAACGAGCCCAGCCGCAGGCGCCCGCGCACGCCGCCCGCGATCGCGTCCATCTCGGCCTGGGCCTCGGCCAACCGCTCGAAGACCGCCTCGCAGTGGACGACGAGCGCGTGGGCGGACTCGGTGAGGCGCATGCCGCGAGGTGTGCGCTCGAACAGCACGACGCCCATGTCGCGCGACAGTGCTGCCATCTGCTGCGACACCGCCGACGGCGTGTAGCTCAGCGCGTCGGCCGCCGCGGCGAAGCTCCCACGCGCCGCCACCTCGCGCAGGACCGCCAGGCGCTTGAGATCGAGCATCGCGGCGGGAGGGATGCGAGCGGTCGACGTCAATGAGCCCTCACGTGCCGCTCATGCCACGCAGCCGTCGTAGACCGAGGCGCATTCGCGCAGGGTCTCGATCATACGGGCGACCGCAGGCACGCGCTCCCCGTCGGCTCGGTGCGTGGCGTCCACCCGACGGACGAGCGACATGCCCTCGATCGGACGGATGGCAACGCCGGCCGGGATCGCCACGAGGGCGAGCTCCGGGATCAGGGCCACAGCGACGCCGGCGGCCACGAGGGCCAGCGAGAGGCGGTAGTCGCTGCTGAGGTAGCGCACGTCGACGTCCAGACCGGCCTGGGCGCACACCTTGGACGTGAAGTGGCGGCAGTCGGTGCGCGGCTCCGCGATCCACGACTCGCCACGGAGATCCGCTAGCGACACCACCTCCTCCCCGGCGATCGGGTGGTTCTCCGGGATCACCAGGCGGATCGGGTCGCGCAGCAGGGGGACGCGCCGCAGATCCTCGTCGCCGGTCAGCGGGACGAAGTCGTACTCATAGGTGAGGACGAGATCGAGATCCTGGCTGCGCAGCCGGGGAAGGCAGTCCTCGGGGTCGCCCTCGAGGAAGCTCAGCTCGACCCCGGGGTAGCGCTCCGAGTAGGTGGCGATCGCCGCCGACATGATCGTCGCCCCGGCCGTGGCGAAGGCGCCGAGGCTCAGCCGTCCGGTCTCCAGGCCGGCGAGGGCTCTCACCTCAGCCTCGAGCCCTGCCAGCCAGGCGAGCATGTGCTCGGTCTCGCGCGCGAGGGTCCGGCCGACCTCGGTGAGCCTGATGCTCGACGGACCGCGCTCGACCAGCGCGATCCCGACCTCGCGCTCGAGCGTGGCGATCTGCTGGGAGACGGCCGACGCGCTGAAGCCGAGGGCCTGCGCCGCGGCCGAGATCGAGCCGCGAGCTGCAACCTCGCGCAGCACGCGCATGCGACGAACATCGAGCATCGCTGCGCCTAGCGTAACCACAATCCATACCGATGCCCGTCCGCGGACCGTTAGCGCTTCTTATGCTCGGCCACCACGATTGCCGCTCGCGCGGGGCCGCCCTCTCGATGATGATGATGCTCGATGGCGGCGATCGACGATGCGGCGCAGTCGCCGTTCGGCAGCGTCTTCGATCGCCCTGCACGCGAGGGCGCCGATCGAGGGTCCCGCTCGCGCCACAGGTCGCCGGGGGATGCCGTGGGCCTGTCGCACGACATCCGCATCTCGGTGACCGCTCTGAGCCTGCTCATCGACGGCATGCGCGAGGGCGTGCTGGAGCTCGACGCCGACTCGCCCTATCTCGAGCGGATGAAGACCCACGCGACCTTCCTGAGCGACCTGCTCGCGGAGCTCCCGGACCGGCTGGTACCGGTGCCGGCCCGATTTGGCACCGCGATGGCGCCGACCGAACTCGGCCCCCTGCTCGAACGGTGGTCGGAGGCGATGCACGAGGTGGCGAGCGCGAAGGCCATCGAGCTTCGCGTCGCGGTGCAGCAGGGGCTCCCGCCGGTGCCCTGCCGGCCGGATCAGATCTCCCGCGTCGTCCTGAACCTGATCGACAACGCGATCCGCCACAGCCCCCGCGAGGGCGTCGTCGTCCTCCGCGCGCTCGGGCAGGCAGGCGGCGTGCAGGTCCAGGTCAACGACGGCGGGCCCGGCTTCCCCTCCTCGCCGTCGGAGGCCATCCTGCGGCCCGCTCGTCCGACGACGCTGACCGGCGACGGGCGCCAGGGGTTCGGGCTCCCGATCGCCAACTCGATCGTGGAAGCCCACGGGGGACGGCTGTGGATCGCTACGCCGCCGCGCGGCGCGAGCGTTCGCTTCTCGCTGCCGTACGCGGCGCCCGCCTGAGCCGGTCGTGTCATCGTCTCGCACATGATGCGGCCCCGCCTGCTCATCGCCGTGGTGACGATGCTCGCGGCCGCCGGCGCGTCCGTCACCGCCGCCGGGCAGTCCGGCGAGCGCCTGTCGCGGACGACTACCGGGACGCCGCGGGTCGGCACGGTCGCCACCGGCCTCTCTGTGCCGTGGGACATCGCCTTCCTGCCCGATCGCCGCGCGGTGGTGACCG
>JACCQW010000385.1 GCA_013813955.1 Solirubrobacterales bacterium | reverse complement strand
ACCCGGGTGTGCGCGGTGCCGACGGTCGACGGGGACTTGCGGATTGTCGTCACCAACGACGACCAGTTGCCCATGCGATCACCGATCGAGCGCGTGCCCGAGCTGCCGACGCTCGGCGAGCTGCTGCGCATCCTCGACGAGACCGAGATCGACGGGGAGACTTGGGGCGTCGGCCATCCAACCCGCGTCCACAACGACTTCGGCACCGGGCGCGAGGAACTCCGTGGCTTTCTCACGATCCGGTCGGTCCTCTACCCCCAGCTGGAGGGGCTCGATCAGGCACGCCTTGAGCAGTGGATCGCTGAACGGCCGTAGTCCGCCAGCTACTCCAGCTCAACCCAGTCTTGCGGGCCGGCGTGCCGTCGGCGTGCTCGATCCCGGGGATCGGCCTCTTTCGGAATGAAGGAGTCGCCGGTTTTGAACGGCTCCGTCGGCTGAAACGGCCCGCCCGCGAGCAATGGGAGTTGCGGACGCAGCAGCGGGGTCCCACGGCAGGCGCAGCCAACGCGTGAGACGCTATGCCCGAACGTGTCGCCCGCGGCCACTCCAGATCCCTTCAGCTCAGACTTTGTCGGGGCTGAACGGCGCGCCGTCCTGACGGAGTTGCTTGACATCTATGAGGATGTCGTGGCCGCAGGCTCGACCGCAGTGGTCTCGCTAGAGGCGCCGCGCGGGTGGGGGAAGACGCGCCTCGTTCACGAGTTCTATGCGACGCTTGCCGCGCGGCCGGGACAGTCGTATTGGCCGCTGCGACTCCTGGAAGCGGACGCGAGGGGCTCGCGCACTCGTCACGTCGTCTACCCGAGCCGAGCCATGCCGCCGGATGGCGCGGTGTTGCCATGGATGTGGTGGGGAATCTCGTGTCATCTCCGGCCCGATGGGCAGCCCGCGCAGGTGCTCGCGGACGCGATCACGCAAGTCGAGGCGCACGGGGCACCCCTCCTCGAAGCCGCTGCTGCCCGAGGCACGATCCGGCGCGCTGGATCTGCACTGGGCTTGGCCCTCCTCGGCATCGCCGTGCCAGTGGTCGGAACAGCCTCGGCGGGAGTCGATGCGGCGACTGCTTTGTGGCAGACAATCCGTGCGTCAGTCACCGCGAACCGGCAGCGCATCGCCGCTGACATCGATCCTGATGCCGCCGAGCGGCTCGACCTGGTGGACCGGAGTCTCGCCGTAGCGGCCGCAGCTCGCGCGGCGGATGTGCCCCTCGTCCTGATCGTGGACGATGCTCATCGCGCTGACCGCAGCCTCGTGAACCTCATTAGGCGTCTCGTCGAGGCGGACGAGGGTTCGGTACTCATCGTCAGCACCGCATGGCCCGATGAGCTGGCGCGAGGTGGAGAGGGCTCGTTCGGCGCTTTTCTTCGAGAGCGCCAACAGGCGCAGGCCGTTTTCAGGCGACCTCTCGATCGCCTCCCGCGCGACGACCTGAGCCGGCTCGTGCTCTCGGAAGCACCAGCAACGGACGTCCAAGTGGTCGCTGCACTGGCTGCACGAGCCGATGGCAACCCCCTCGTACTCAGGGGATTGCTGGAAACGCGGCGTGCGCAACGACAAACGCGAGATGGTCGGATCGAACTCAGCGCGGATGAGGTCGCGCGGCTGCCAAACAGCTATCGCGGCCAGCTCGAGGAACGCTGGCGGGACCTCGAAGAACCTGTTCGTGAGGCGTTCGCTATCGCCGCGCTCCAGGGTCGTGAGTTCCTCGATGACCTCGTACGTGTGGCGACGGATGCTTTGGGTTGGGGCGACGACCCGGCGGCCGTCATCGCCGATGTTGCCGATCGGTTGTCCTGGATCGGGCGCCTCGAGCGCTTCTACGTGTTTCAGGAGCTCTACCTCGTCGAGCTCGCGCAGCAGGAGGTCCGCGAGATTCTTGCGGAGGACGAGGTGCAGGCGGTCCTACTCCAGATGGGGCGCAGCATCCAGGAGAGTCTTGATCATGCCCGGCTCGCCTGGATCCACCTCCCGCCCCGGCTCGCAGGCAAGCTCATGGAGCTCGATGTCCGGCTCGCTCTTGAGGCGCCCGGCCTCCGGCCGCGGGCTTTCGAGTCGGCTTTGCAGTTGAGCATGATCCTCGCGTCGCGTGGGGCGGACGAGGATGCCGAACTGTGGATCCAAAGTGCTGTCGAGTTTGCCGCCTCGTCCGAGGACAGGACAAGAGCCGCCGGGATCCGAGCAGTCTTGCTCTCCCGCCTCGGTCGCAATGAAGAGGCGTTAGAGGTCTTGATGGCCGAGCGAGAAGCGCTCGAAGACGGAACAACGGACGCGGCTCTCATTGATAAGCAGATCGCCGAAGCTCTGCTGGAGCAGGGCGACCTCGAGCAGGCGGAAGGGGTGGCGCGCCGCACGCTGCTCGCCGAGGATCCGTGGGCCCAGCAGGCGCTGACCGAGGTGTTCATACGACGCGGCGACTTTGAGGGTGCGGCAGCCCACCAGCGATCGATCCTCGAGCGCCTCGGCGCGGATGACATGCCGTCCACCGTTGGGAACGCGCACTTCAAGATGGCTGACCTCCTCCATCAGCTGGGCCGCGAGGAGGATGCACTGCATCACGCACGGATCGCCGCTGAGATCCTCGAGGAGCGTTTCGGCGACTCCGGTCACGAGACCCTTCGCGCGCGGGAGCTGGCGGGGATTGCGCTGATGGGTCTGAATCGTGCCCAAGAGGCCCGCGAGGTCCTGTCGGCAGTGGTCGCGGGATACGCGGAGACCGGCGACCGGTGGCGCCTGTCTCGCCTCGCGGCGCAGAGCGAACTGGCCCGGGCGATCCTAAAGACGGGGGATCCCGAAGCCGCTAAATCGCTGTTCGTGGAGCTGCTTCAGGCGTGGCGGGACGCCACTGATCCCGCCCACGCGAACGTGGCGCTCACGCAGGAACTGATCAACCGGTGCGAGGCGTTGATGACGCACCGTGTTGAAGTCCGGGACTGGATTGTCGCCGGCGTTCGGGGAGGGGATGCCGCCGACGTACTCGCCGATGCGCGTGACCTTGTGTCAACTTCAAGAACGCAGCCGCTGGATGAGCAGTTGCATGACCTGAGCCTGCTGAGCGGGGTGCTATGGCACGCCGGCCGGGCCGAGGAGGCAGTAGAGGTCAGCCAACACTGCGCTGCGGTGGCGCGAGGACACAAGAGCGACCGTCGGCGTCAGCGCGAGCTCGAGCGACTCGAGGCCTGGCTTGCAGGTGGGCGGTCGGGGCTCGAGATGCCGGACTCCGAGGACGTCGGAGGTGCAGTGAGAGGCGCTCTTCTCGTGGTCGCTTCGCGCCGGGAAAGTAGTCCGATCCTCGAAATGGCGATCCTCGACGCTGTACGTCTGGCGGTGCGAGAGGACGCTGGACTTGCTGCAGACGGCTTGGCGGCAGCAGCAGTGACCGGCGTGATCCTCGCGGGTGAGCGCCTGCTTCACGGCTACCCGTCGTTCGC
>JACCQW010000336.1 GCA_013813955.1 Solirubrobacterales bacterium | reverse complement strand
GGCGCGGAGTGGTGTGCCCGCGCGATGGCGACGGTAGCGTCGCGCGAGCCGCCGTCGGCCACGATCACCTCCCACCGGCCCGGCAGGGCGGCGAGGTGCTCCAGCAACCCGGGCAGCGCGCGCTCCTCGTCCAGGACGGGGACGAGCACGCTGACGAGCGGGCTCGTCATTGCGTTGCGCAAGCTGGCGTTACGCACGTACGCGTGTCAAACCGCGCAGTGGAAGGCCTCGGGCAGCGAGCCGTCGGCCTGGCGCAGCGTCAGGAAGCGCTCCACGACGCGGCGCTTGGCCTCGGCGAGCGAGACCTCGCCGCGCGCCACGAGGAAGTCCGGCGAGGACTCCAGGTCGCCACCGACGGGGTGCCAGTGCGCGCCGTCCGCGGTGATCGTCAGCTCCGGGACCATCACCGCGTCGGAGACCTGCATCGCCCCTGCGGCTCCGGCCTCGGCGGCAAAGCCGCGCTGCACCAGCGGTCGCACGGCGAAGTCCTCGCCCGCGATGCCCAGGCCGGCCAGCGCGCCGCGCAGCTCCTCGACCTCACCGCGGTTGTCGGGCGTCTCGGTCATCGCGACGCGTAGTGGCAGCCCGAGGCCCGCCGCGTAGCGCAGGCCGTCCATCGCCTTCGCCCACGAGCCCGCGCCGCGCCAGCGGTCGTGCGTGGCAGCGCACGCGCCGTCGATCGAGGACTGCAGCGTCAGCGTGGATCGTCCCGCCAGGCGCGCGAGCTCGGCGCGCCGGCGCCCGGTGAACAGCATCGCGTTGGTCAGCACGACCGTCGTCATCCGGTCGCACGCGTACTCGATCATCTCCACGATCTCCGGATGCACGAACGGCTCGCCACCGGTCAGGTACAGCTCGGTGAAGCCCTCCCGCAGCGCCTCGTCGACCAGCGATCGAAAGCGCCACGCGGGCAGCTCGCGCCTGCGCGCCCGCGGCGAGCTGGCCACGACGCAGTAGTCGCATGCCAGGTTGCAGTGGAAGTTCGAGTACACCCACAACCGCGGGGGGAACAGCGCAGTGCCGAACAGCGAGACGACCGGGCGGCCGTCGTCCGCGGGCTGTGGCGCGTCAGCCCAGCCGGCGCCCGCCGCGGCGAAGCCCATGGGCATCGCCTCGCGATAGACGTGGTAGGCGCCTCGGGCGCGCTCGGCAGGCGGGACGATCTCCAGGCAGGTGGTCCACCAGCCCGTCTCGACGGTCTCCACGAACGGCTCGGGCAGCCCGGCCGCGCGCATGGACGCCGCGTGCGCGCGCCAGTCGTAGGCCAGCGGCACGAGCTGCGCGCGCACCGCGCCGTCCTCGAGCTCGATCACCGCGTACCAGCCCTCGGTGCGCCCGTCGTTGGCGGGCCGGCCGATGACCCCGACGTTGACGACGAGCGTCCCCGCGACCTCACGCTGCCAGGGGATCCCGGTGTGGGTGCACAGGAGCAGGCCAGCGGGTTGATGGATGCCGTCCCCCCGGACACGCAGCGCGAGCTCTTCGTCGTCCAGCGACTCCCACAAGAAGTCGTTCACGACCAGCGGCGAGCCGTGGACCATGTGGACGTCCACGCCCTCGATCTCGCGCCGCAGCTCGCCGGGGAGCTCGCGCATCCACGCGGCGAACGCGGGGGAGGTGTTGGCCCTGGTGAAGTCGTACATGAGCTGGGCGAAGTGGTTGTCGCGCTCGTCGGCGTAGCCGCAGCCGCAGTCCTCGTCCCCGCGGCCGATCGCGATGTCGTAGTTGCCGGCGATCGTGTGGACGCCAGCCTCGGTCAACAGCGGCCAGACCGCATCGCATTCCGCGCCGAACCCGCCGAGGTCGCCCAGGCAGTACAGCTCGTCGCATCCGCGCGCCTCCGCGTCGTCCAAGAGCGCACGCAGTGCGTAGGGGTTGGAGTACACCCCGCCGAAGACTCCGATCCGCAGCATCCAGAAAGTATGGTGGCCCAATGACGCGCATCGCGATTCTTGGCGCCGGCCCGATCGGGCTGGAGGCCGCATTGGCCGCCGCGGCGCGCGGCGACGACTTCACCGTCTACGAGTCGGCCCCCACCGTTGGCGGGCACGTGCGCCGCTGGAGCCATGTGCGGACGTTCACGCCGTGGGACATGAACGTCTCGCCGCGCATGCGCGGCGCCCTGCCCGGGGCGCCCAGCGGTGGGGCGCTTCCCAGCGGGGCGCAGCTCGCCGACGAGCTGCTGGAGCCGATCGCCGGCCTGCCGGCGCTGCACGGGCGCCTGCGCCTGGGGACGCGGGTGCTCGCCGTCGGGCGCGAGGGCCTGCTCAAGCACGAGGCGATCGGCGACCCGCGCCGCGCCTGCCTGCCCTTCCGGTTGCTGCTGGAGGGCCCCGGCGGCGCCCAGTCGATCGCCCACGCCGACGTGGTGATCGACGCCACCGGCACCTACGGCCAGCCCAACCGCATGGGCGATGGCGGGATCGACGCGGTCAACGAGCGCGCCTTCGAGCGACGCATCGTGCGCTTCCTCCCGGCGCTGAGGGCCGAGGCCCCGCAGTGGGCGGGCCGGACGATCCTGCTGACCGGGTCCGGGCACTCCGCGCAGACCGCCGCACGCGAGCTCGCGGCCTTCGCCCGTGACGCCCCCGGCACGCGGGTGGTCTGGGC
>JACCQW010000301.1 GCA_013813955.1 Solirubrobacterales bacterium | reverse complement strand
CCTTCCGGATCACCGCGGAGGACCACCCCGACCGCGTCGCCGTCCGCACCAAGGACGACGAGGTCTCGCTCACCTGGTCGCAGCTGCGCGACCGCGTCGACGCGCTGGCCGGCGGTCTTGCCGAGCTGGGCGTGGCCAAGGGCGACACCGTCGCGCTGATGTTCGTGAACCGCCCGGAGTTCCACATCGCCGACCTGGCGGTCATGACGCTCGGCGCCACGCCCTTCTCGCTCTACACGACGCTCACGGCCGAGCAGATCCAGTACGTGGTGGCCGACGCCGGCGCGAAGATCGCGCTCATAGAGGACGCGCACCTCGAGCAGGTCACCGCCGCCCGCGCTCTCGGCCTGGACGACCTCGAGACGATCGTCGTCCTGGAGGGTGCACGCGGCGAGGGCACGGTGGCCTGGGAGGACGTCGAAGGGTCAGATCCCGAATTCGATCCCGAGCCGCACTGGCGCGGCCTGGACGCCGAGGACCTGCTGACGCTGATCTACACGTCGGGCACCACCGGACCGCCCAAGGGCGTGCAGCTCACGCACAGGAACCTGATGGTCGCGGTCGCGAGCATCGAGGACGTCATCCGGTTCCCGGACGAGAGCCGCGTGATCTCGTGGCTGCCCGCGGCGCACATCGCCGAGCGCGCCGCCCACCACTACCTGCCCGTCGTCTTCGGGCTGTCGGTCACTTCCTGCCCGGACCCGCGCCAGGTCGTCGCCTACCTGCCCGAGGTGCGCCCGAGCTGGTTCTTCGCGGTGCCGCGCATCTGGGAGAAGCTCAAGTCGGGCCTGGAGGCGATGATCGCCCAGCAGCCCGACGAGCAGCGCGAGCAGGCCCAGGCGGCGCTGGCGGCGGCCCACGAGAAGGTCCGTCTCGAGCAGGCCGGCGAGGAGGTGCCCGCCGAGCTCGCGGCCGCCGTGGCGCGGGCCGACGAGGCGCTGTTCTCCAAGCTGCGCGTCCAGATGGGCTTCGACCAGCTCGCCGCGGTCAACGTCGGGGCGGCGCCCACGCCGGTCGAGGTGCTCGAGTTCTTCCACGCGATCGGCGTGCCGGTAGCCGAGCTGTGGGGGATGTCCGAGACCTGCGGCGCGGGGACCTGCAACCCGCCCGGCAAGATCAAGATTGGCACCGTGGGCCCGCCGGCCCCGGGCGTCGAGATCAAGCTCGGCGAGGACGGCGAGGTGCTCGTGAAGTCCGACGTCGTGATGCTCGGCTACCGCAACCTGCCCGAGAGGACCGCGGAGGCCATCGACGAGGACGGCTGGCTGCACACGGGCGACATCGGCGTGATCGACGACGACGGCTACCTGAGGATCGTCGACCGCAAGAAGGAGATCATCATCAACGCGGCGGGCAAGAACATGTCGCCGGCGAACATCGAGGCCACGCTGAAGTCCTCCTCGTCGCTGATCGGCCAGGCGGTCGTGATCGGAGACGCGCGCTCGTACAACACCGCGCTGATCGTGCTCGACGCCGACTTCGCGCCGATGTGGGCCGCGCAGAACGGGCTGGAGGGCACGGACCTGGCCGAGCTCGCCGAAGAGGAGAAGATCCGCACGGTCGTCCAGGAGGGCGTCGACGCGGCCAACGCCAAGCTCGCCCGCGTCGAGCAGATCAAGAAGTTCGCGATCGTGCGCGGCGACTGGCTGCCCGGCGGCGACGAGCTCACGCCGACCATGAAGCTCAAGCGCAGGCCGATCGACGCCAAGTACTCCGAGGAGATCGAGGGGATGTACTCCGGGTAGGCCGGCGGAGATGGAGGCCCAGCCCCCCCACGCGGCACGCGAGTAGCCCCGGCGGGGGCTACGGGGCGATGTGCGCCCGCGTGATGTCGGCGGGCGTCGGGGTGCCCAGCAGGGTCATGCCGAGCTCGATCTCCTCCTGCAGGCCCTGCAGGACGGCGCCGGCGCCCACCTCGCCGTCGACCGCCAGGCCCCACAGCAGCGGCCGGCCGGCGAGGACCGCGCGGGCGCCGAGCGCGAGCGCGACCAGCACGTCGGTGCCCCGGCGCACGCCGCCGTCGACGAGCACCTCGAGGCGCCCACCGACCGCGTCCACCACCTCGGGGAGCATGTCCAGCGAGGCGGCGACCCCGTCGAGCTGGCGGCCCCCGTGGTTGGAGACGATCACCGCCGCGGCGCCGTGCTCGCAGGCCAGCCGCGCGTCCTCGGCGGTCTGGATGCCCTTGAGGATCAGCGGCACGGGCAGGTTGGCCACGAGGTGCTCGACGGCGCTCCAGGTCAGCGTGGTGTCGAGGAGCGAGAAGAACTCTGCGGGCGTCGGGCACGCCGGCGCCCCGGTCGCCGCGCTGACCGCGGGCATGTCGACGCCAGCGGGCACGACGAAGCCGGTGCGCAGGTCGCGCTCGCGACGGCCCGCGCGGGGGGCGTCGACGGTGAGCACGATCGCGCCGAAGCCGTGCTCGAGCGCCTCGTCGCACAGCGCGCGCGTGACGCCACGGTCCCTGAACGCATAGAGCTGAAACCAGCGCGGGGCAGCGGGAGCCTGCTCGGCCACCTCGCTGGGCCGCGACGTCGCGAGCGTCGACAGGCAGAAGATCGTGCCCGCCGCCGCGGCGGCGCGGGCCATGCCCGGCTCGCCGTCGGGGTGGGCCATGCGCTGCAGCGCGGTGGGCGCCACCAGCAGCGGCATCGACACGTCCGTGCCGAGCACCGTGGTCGCCGCGGACACCGCGCTGACATCGACCAGCACGCGCGGGCGCAGGCGCCGGCGCGCGAACGCGGCCACGTTGTCGCGCAGCGTGCGCTCGTCGCCCGCCCCGCCCGCGTAGTAGCCGAGCAGGCCCTCGTCGAGGCAGCGGGCAGCCAGCCGCTCGTAGTCACCGACGTTGACGGGCGACGGCGCGATTGTCTGCCGGCGATCGGCCATGCGCGGGGAGGCTATCCGCCTCGCCGCTTGACAGGCGCCGTCGCCGCCGCAGAGGATGGCCACCATGTCCCTACGCACGAGCCTTGCTCTGGGCGCAGCCGCGCTCCTCATCACCGCGCCGTCCGCCGCCGCCGCGCCGCCCGCCAACGACCCCTTCGCGGCGCCCACCGTGCTCGGGGCGCTGCCCGCGAGCGTTCCGGGGACCATCGCCGACGCGACGCGCGAGACCGGGGAGCCCCGGCACGCCGAGCGCACGTCGCCGAGCGTGTGGTACGCGATCACGCCGACCGAGGCGACGGCCCTGCGCGCGCGCACGTGCGACAACGAGTTCGACACCGTGCTCGCGGTCTACACCGGCGGTGCCGTCGGCGCGCTGCGTGAGGTCGTCAGCAACGACGACGCCTGTGGCCGCGGCAGCGAGGTGACGTGGAGCGCGGCCGCCGGGACGACCTACCGCATCGCCGTGGCCAGCTACACGGACCAGCCGGGCGACGACCTGGCCGGCTTCACCCTGCGCGTGGACCGGCCCACGCCGCCGGCCAACGACGCCTTCGCCGATGCGCTGGTCCTTCGCGGCCCCGATCGCGTGCGCGGCTCCAATGTGCTCGCCACGCGCGAGCTGGGAGAACCGCGCCACGCCCGCCAGGACGGCGGCGGCTCGGTGTGGTTTCGCTACCGCGCCACGCGCTCGCAGACGCTCACCGCCGACACCTTCGGCTCGAACTTCGATACGGCGCTCGCGATCTACCGGGGCGATCTCGGGTCGCTGCGCCAGGTTGCCGCCAACGACGACGCGCCAGGCCCCGATGTCCTCGCGAGCGAAGCCCGCTTCAGGGTGCGGCGGGGGCGTACGTACTTCATCGCTCTCGACGGGGTGGACGCCGCGACCGGCGACTGGGAGCTCGGGCTGAGCGACGGCGGCGTCCAGGGCGTGGGGCTCAGCCTCGCCGTCGCGCCCGACCAGACGCTGACGCGCCTGCGGACCTCAGGCCTGCGCACGAGCGTGCGCTGCATCCGTCTCTGTCGCGTGCGCCTGGAGGCGCGGATCGGCGCCACGACGGCGCGGTCGCTCGGCCTGGGCCGGCGCGCGACGACGATCGCGCGCACCCAGGGCTCGCTGGGCGGTGACGATCCCGAGCTGCCGGCCGTCCTGCGCCTCTCGCGCGCCGCGCGGCGGGCGCTGGCCCGCCGCGACAGCGTCACCCTCACCGTACGGGCGCGCCTGCTGCGCACGGACGCCCGCGATCGCACCGTGACGCGGCGGGTGACGCTGCGGGGCTGACGTCCCGGCGCCATGAACGATCCACGGGTGGCGGGCGCGGTGAGCCTACGCCTGCCCTACCGGGCGCCGCTGGACCTGGATGGGCTGCTGGCCTTCCTCGCGCTGCGGGCGGTGCCGGGGGTCGAGGAGCTGCGCGACGGCGTCTACCGGCGCACGCTGCGCCTGGCCCACGGCCACGGGCTCGCCGAGCTGTCCGACGGCGGTGAGCACGTGAGCTGCGTGCTGCGCCTCGCCGACGAGCGCGACCTCGACGGCGCGGTACAGCGCTGCCGCCGGCTGCTCGACCTCGACGCCGACCCTCTGGCGATCGGCGCACGGCTCGGAGCAGACCCGCTGCTGGCGCCGCTCGTGGCCGCTGCGCCGGGACGACGGGTGCCCGGTCACGTCGACGGCGCCGAGCTGGCCACGCGCGCGG
>JACCQW010000246.1 GCA_013813955.1 Solirubrobacterales bacterium | reverse complement strand
CCAGCAGTGCGACGAGGACGGCGAGGAGGACGGTGTTGCGAGGTCTCATGTCGCTGCAACGTGCACCCGCGGCCAAAGGTTGCGGTCGGCCGGCGGGGCGCCCATCGTCAGGCGGCGACGACGAGACCACCCCCGGTCGACGGGCTCGGGGAGGAGGGCTACGCCGCCGGTGCGCGATCAGCCTGGGGCGCACGCGCGATGCGCCTCGGCGTCTGAGCATGGCCTCGTGAGGCCGGTGCACGGCGTTGGCCGTGCCGGGGCGCAGCTCCGGGAATCGGACCTAGTGGTTCGTGCCGGGAGTACTCCTTTCGCGTGGATCCCGAGCGTGCGGACGACGCTCGCTCTCGCGCATTGCGGTCGTGGGCCGGTGCTGCGGCCACCCGTCTCGGTGCGGGCCAGCCGGCTGATGCAGCAGCGCTGAACCGCTGGCCTCCTCTGCTGTGCGCGAGGATGCTCTCGTGGCCGCCACCGACACGACGCGACTTGCGGTGCTCATCGACGCCGACAACACGACTGCGAGGCTCACCGCGGAGCTGCTCGCGGAGATCGCCAAGTACGGGACGCCGACGATCAAGCGTGCGTACGGCGACTGGACCACACAGCATCTCGTCGGCTGGAAGGAGGAGTTGCTGCGCCACGCGATCCAGCCCGTCCAGCAGTTCGCCTACTCGCGCGGGAAGAACTCCACCGACTCGGCGCTGATCATCGACGCGATGGACCTCCTCTACGCCGGGAATCTGGAGGGCTTCGTCATCGTCTCCAGCGACAGCGACTTCACGCGGCTGGCGACGAGGTTGCGCGAGTCGGGGCGGACCGTCTACGGGCTCGGGCGCCGCGACACACCCGCACCCTTCGTCGCGGCGTGTGACCGCTTCATCTATCTCGACCTTCTCAGCCGCGAGCCCGAGGAGCCCGCGAAGCCGGCAGCAACGGACGAGCGGCCGACACCGCTGGTGCCCAACCTCAAGCAGGTTGTGTCGATGGCGATCAGCAGCACATCCAAGGACGACGGCTGGTCGAACCTGGCCGAGGTCGGGTCCTACCTGAGCAAGAGCCACGCGGCGTTCGATCCGCGCGACTACGGCCATGCGAAGCTCGGCGAGCTGGCCCGCGCGGAGTCCTACGTTGAGGTGAAGGAGGTGCCTGGCCCGACCGGTCTCGTCCAGCTGTGGGTGCGCCTCAAGCCGAAGGCTTCCAAGCCGCCACGTACTCGATGAGCCCACACGTGCCGGCCCGCGGTCGCGCCTGCGACCCGTCGTCGCCGCAGTGCGGTCCGCCGGTGGTCACGTGCGGACGGACGGTGGAGCAGGCGCGCGAGATGCTGATCGCCGCCGCGCGCGAGATGATCGCCGCCTACCAGCAGCTCAAAGCCAGCTTGCGCTACTCGCGCAAGGCGCAAGCTCGTAGGCACGGTCGATGACGCGAACGTTCGGAGCGGTGGACGTGTCGGGCTCGGCGAGCCCGGAGGGCTGGGGGATGTCCGTCTATAACGCGGGCCAGTTGCTCTCTTGCTCGGATGTCTGTGCCGTTGGTGCTGTAGGTGAGCTCGGCCGAGGAACGCGATCTTGATGTTGGAACAGCCGGTGCGAGCGCTCGGCGCGAGCATGAGCGCCGACGTGCGAGCCGTCATGAGCGCGTCACCACCAACCATCCTCGGATCGGCAAGGTGCTCTTGGCGCTTTCAGACGACCCGCAGCACGAGATCGCGTGGGCGCGCGGGGCCGGCGGCGAGGAGCGCGTCGCGAAGGGCCTGGCAAAGCACCTGACAGACGTCGTCGTCGTGCTGCATGACCGGCGCATCCCGTCCAGCCGCGGGAACATTGATCACCTTGCTGTCGCACCGACGGGCGTGTGGGTGATCGACGCCAAGCGCTACAAGGGCAAGGTCGCGATCTGCAAACCGCTCTTCGGCGCCGCCAAGCTCACGGTCGCCGGACGCGACAGGACCAAATTGATCGACGGGCTCGCGAAGCAGGTCGCGCTCGTTGAGGCCGCGGTGCGCGGGATTGAGCCCGGCGTCCAAGTGCTCGGGGCGCTGTGCTTCGTCGGCGCTGAACTGCCGCTCCTCGGCAAGCTGACCTTCAACGGCTATCCGCTTCTGTACACCAAGCAGCTCGCCAGCCGGCTCAACCGTGCCGGACCCGTAGACGCCGTGCGGCGCAAGAATCTGCTCGAGCAACTCGCAGCGCGTTTTCCGCCGGCATAGGAACAGAACGACCGCGGCCAAACGAGTTCCGGGACCGCCCAGGCCCGCCGACGGATGCTCGCTTTCGCGCACAGGAGGAGAAGCCGTTGCCTGGTACGGCCGTCGCCGCACGTGACGAGCGATTCTGCCTGCGGAGATCAGAACACCCAGACTGCCAATCAATGGCTTGGTGGCGCGTCGCATTGGTTGGCGAACCGTGCCTTTCCGGCGGGCATCTGTGGTCAGCCCATGTAGACGACGGAGTTCACCATCAAGAGTCCCGCGCGAGCAACCCGGCGATGTTGCCGGTGCTCGTCTGGCACTCGTAGCCAGTCAGGGACGCGAATGTCGGCCTACCTGACTCTGGTGGAAACAGGAGTAAGGAAGAGCAGGCATTGGGTCGGGTTGTACTCGTCGACCTGAGCGACGAAGCGCAAGCGGTCGCCCTCGCCGACGAGATCCGGAATCTCGGCGCCGGTGAGGTTCAGGTCGGGGACGTTCACATCTTCGAATTTGAAGTTGGGTCCAACCGTAGATTCGGGACCCTTGTTCCCGGGAGATACGAGGATGTCGTATCGAGTGCCGTAGTCGCCGTACTCGGCCATGTTTGCGATGGAACCGTCAAACTTGATGGTCCTGCCGCCGTACTCGGCCACGAAGGGTGCGATCGTCTCATCGCAGGGGTCTGAGACCGCCAGAAGCGCCGCAAACGCCTCGCTGTTTGCCTTGGTCAGGACCTGCTCGGCGTCAGGCCCGCTTGGCTCAACTGCGTCAGGTTCCGACGTTTCCGGGGGCGCCTCGCTCGCCTTG
>JACCQW010000243.1 GCA_013813955.1 Solirubrobacterales bacterium | reverse complement strand
AGCCAGATGCAGTCGACCCCGAGCCACTGCAGGTAGTCGAGCTTCTCGGTCAGCCCGCGGAAGTCGCCCGAGCCGTCGCCGGTGCCGTCGAAGAAGCCACGCAGGTGGATCTCGTAGAACACCGCGGTCTTGAACCACAGCGGGTCGGACTCGAACCAGTGGCCCGCGGAGGCCGGCGCCTGCTCGGAGCGCGCGCTCACCGCTCCACCCGCAGGACGTGCGCGACGCGGAACGGGTCCAGCGCGACGTAGTTGGGGCCCATGCGCCAGTCGAACTGCTCGCCGCTCAGCAGATCGGTGACCGTGAACGCGGGCGGCAGGCCGAGCTCGAACGGGATCATCACGCTGCCCTCCTGGCCATGGACGGGGTCCAGCGTGACGACGCAGATCAGCGTGTTGTCCCCGGTGCGCTTGGCGTAGGCGATGAGCGCGTCGTTCTCCGTGCCGAGGAACAGGACGTTGTCCAGGCGCTGCAGCGCCGGGTTGGCGCGGCGGATCGCGTTGAGCTCGGAGACCAGCGGCAGGAGCGGGCCGTCCAGCGCGCGCTCCTTGGCCTCGTACTTCTCGGAGTCCAGGTACTCCTCGCTGCCGGGCTTCACCGGCACGTTCTCGAAGCTCTCATAGCCCGAGTAGATCCCGTAGGTCGGGCTGAGCGTCGCGGCGAGCACGAGCCGGCTGGCGAACTTCGGCGGCCCGCCGTGGACGAGCTCGGCGGTGAGGATGTCCGGCGTGTTGGCGAAGAAGTTCGGCCGGTAGAAGTCCTGCATCCCGCTCGTGGCGAGCTCGACGACGTACTCGATGAGCTCGTGGCGCCCGCTCTTCCACGTGAAGTACGTGTAGGACTGGCTGAAGCCGACCTTGGCCAGCGTGCGCATCATCGCCGCGCGCGTGAACGCCTCGGCGAGGAACACGACCTCCCGGTCGTGCCGGCGCACCTCGGCGATGAGCCACTCCCAGAACGCGATCGGCTTGGTGTGCGGGTTGTCGACCCGGAAGACCTTCACGCCGTGGCCGACCCAGAAGAGCACGACGTCGAGCAGCGCCTGCCACAGCCCGCGCCAGTCCTCGCAGGCGAAGTTGACGTTGTAGATGTCCTGGTACTTCTTCGGGGGGTTCTCGGCGTACTTCAGCGTTCCGTCGGGACGGCGGTTGAACCACTCGGGGTGCTCAGTCAGCCACGGGTGGTCGGCGGAGCACTGGATCGCGAAGTCCATCGCGATGTCGATCTCCTCCTCTCCCGCGACGCGCACCAGCGCGTCGAAGTCCTCGAAGGTGCCCAGCTCGGGGTGCAGCGCGGTGTGCCCGCCGGTCTCGTCGCCGATCGCCCACGGGGAGCCGGGGTCGTCGGCGCCGGCCCGCAGGGCGTTGTTGGGCCCCTTGCGGTTCGTGTGGCCGATCGGGTGGACCGGCGGCAGGTAGAGCACGTCGAAGCCCAGTTCGGCGAGCTTCGGCACCTGCTCGGCGACGCCCTTCAGCCCGCCCCACGAGCGGGGGAACAGCTCATACCAGGAGCCGAAGCGCGCGCGGACGCGGTCGACCTCGACGTGCAGACCCCCTTCCATCACCGTCGACTCGTGGCGGTCGGGGTGGCGCGCGACGGCGGCGAACAGCTCCGGCCCGAGCGCCGTCTCGTGCTTGGCCTGCGCCGGGGTGGCGGGATCGGTCAGCAACGTGAGCGCGTCCTGGATGAGCTTGCGGTCCGCGCCCTCGGCGCGCCGCGCGGCGTCCTGCAGCAGAACGGCGCCCTCCGACAGCTCGCCGGAGAGATCCTCCTGGCCGAAGCTGAGCTTGCGCCCGAGCTCGTCGCGCCAGGAGGCGAACGCGTCGGTCCACGCCTCGATCGTCCACGTCCAGCGCCCGAGCTCGGAGACCTCGAACTCGCCGGCCCAGCGGTCGCCGTCGACGTGCGCGTCGATGCGTTGCATGGGCGCCTCGCGCCAGCCATCGGCGCCGGGTGCGCACGAGCGCACGACCGCGCGCAGCACGTCGTGGCCGTCGCTGAAGACGTCGGCGCTGACCGTCACGACGTCCCCGAGCGTGCGCTTGGCGGGATAGCGTCCGCAGTCGACGAGCGGCGCGGGCCGCTCGATCTGGATCCGCGACGGGGGTTGGGCGCGGGGCGGCACGGGCACTTCCCCCACTCTCTCCACTCGGGGAGGTTCGTAACGTGGCGGCCTTGGAAGACGAGCGGACATCCGGCGTGCAGCTGCACCCCACGAGCCTGCCCAACGGCCGGCTGGGCGACGACGCCTACCGCTTCTGCGACTGGCTGGCCGAGGCGGGCCAGGCGTGGTGGCAGATGCTGCCGCTCGGGCCGCCCGACCGGGCCGGCTCGCCCTACAAGGCGAAGTCGGCGTTCGCGGCGTGGCGCGGCCTGCTGGCGGACCCGGCCGCGCCCGTGAGCGAGGACGAGATCGCGGCGTTCCGTGCGCGCGAGGCCTTCTGGATCGGCGGGTGGG
>JACCQW010000220.1 GCA_013813955.1 Solirubrobacterales bacterium | reverse complement strand
GTGCGGTCTGCGCGCCGCCTCCCGGCGGGGCCGGGGTGGCGCCGCCGGCGCCGCCCGCCTCCGGGCTCGGAGCGGCGATCTGCCCGCGCAGGACGACGTTGCCCGGGCGCTCGGGGTTCTCCTGGCTCTCCCGGGTCAGCAGCAGCTCGCGGAAGCCGTCCGTCCCCTGCTCGAGGGCGGACACGCTCTGCAGCGTGCCGTTCTCGCCCACCGGGGTCTGGATGAATCCGAGAAAGCGCGAGTTGCCAGGGGAGTTGGACAGCCACACGCCGTAGGCGCTGCCCTCCCTGCTGCGGGCCAGCCCCTGGGCCTGGATCGCGAGGCCGAGCTGGCCGCCCTGGCGCACGACGAACGCGACGCCGTCCGCGTCGTCGTCGGAGCCCTCGGGCGGGTTGAGGTCGGCCTGGCCGAGGATCTGCGGCGTGGCCGTGGTCTGCGTCTGCGGCGTGCTCGCGGTATCGGGGTCGTCGTCGCCCCCGCTGAGGAGGAGGATCAGCACGACGGCGACCACGATTCCCAGCCCGCCGAGCAGCAGCAGGCTGCCGGTCTTCGAGCTGCGCTGGACCTCGTCACGGCGCGCCGTACGGCGGTCCAGCGCGTCGAAGGCCTCGTCGACCTCGGCGCGCTCGGCGGGGATGTCGGGAAGCGGCAGGTCCTCGCCGGCCAGCGGCTTCAGCGTGCCGGCCGTCGTGCGCGCCCAAGCGCGGCCGGCGGCCGAGCCCTCCAGGTACTCGCGCGTCGCGGCGCGCTGGGAGGCGGATTGCTGGCCGAGCAGGTAGTCAGCGATCTCGTCCGTGCGGTCGCTGCTGACCCCCGCGCTCTCCGGGCCCAGCGCCGCGACCGCGTCGTGGGCGCGCTCGCGCACCGCGGTTGTGTCGATGCGCAGCAGGGCCGAGAGCTCCTCATAGGACTTGCCCTGCTTGAGCAGCAGCTGCAGGACGGCCCGCTGATCGGCGGGGAGGCTCTCGAGCGACGCCATGACCGCGGGTACCCTAGCGGCCGGGGCGCCGCGCAGCGTCACGATGCGCCCGGCGCGCCGCCGCTATCGTCCGCGAGCGCTCGTGGAGTTCACGACCCCCAGCCCGCCCGCTCAGGGCTTCAACGCGCTCTACGGCCTCGAGATCCTCGAGAGCTCCGAGGAGTCCGTGCGCGCGCAGGTCGCGGTCCGCGACGAGATCAAGCAGCCCATGGGCCTCGTCCACGGCGGGATTTACGCGTCGATCGCGGAAGCGATCACCTCGATGGCCACCGCGGTCGCGGTCATCCCCGCGGGCGGGATGGCCATGGGGCTGTCCAACCAGACCTCGTTCCTGCGGCCGATCAGCGAGGGCACCGTCCACGCGCAGGCGACACGCGTGCACCGCGGGCGCACGACGTGGGTCTGGGACGTCGAGTTCACCGACGACGCCGGGAAGCGCTGTGCGATGACGCGGATGACCATCGCCGTGCGCCCGCTGCCGCTCGCTCAGAAGCCTCCGGGCTGAGCCTCAGCCGCGGTAGCGGTTGGTGATCGGAACGCGCCGGTCGCGGCCGAACGCGCGCGTGGTGATCTTGATGCCCGGCGGCTGCTGGCGGCGCTTGTACTCTGCGAGGTCGACGAGGCCGATGACCCGCTCGACGTCGTCGGCGGGAAGCCCGCGCGCGACCAGCTGCTCGGCGCCGAGGTCGTCCTCGACGTAGCCGAGGAGGATCGCGTCGAGGATCTCATAGGGGGGCAGCGAGTCCGCGTCGCGCTGGTCGGGGCGCAGCTCGGCCGACGGCGCCCGCGTGACGACGGACGCGGGCACCCGGCCGCCGTCGGCGTGGGCGGTGAGGCGGTAGACGAGCAGCTTGGGCACGTCCTTGATCACGGCGAAGCCGCCGGCGCTGTCGCCGTACAGCGTCGAGTAGCCGACCGACATCTCGGACTTGTTGCCCGTGGTCAGCACGAGCCAGCCGAACTTGTTCGACAGCGCCATGAGCAGGTTGCCGCGGATGCGCGCCTGCAGGTTCTCCTCGGTGATGTCGGGCTCGCGGTCGCCGAAGACCCCGGCCAGCGCGCCGTCGAAGCCGCGCATCATCGGATCGATCGCCAGCTCCAGCAGCTCCGTGCCGAGGTTGGCGGCCAGCGTGCGGGCGTCGGCGAGCGTGCCCTGCGAGGAGTAGGGCGACGGCATCGTCACGCAGGTGACGCGGTCGGCGCCGAGCGCGTCGACTGCGACGAGCGCCACGAGCGTGGAGTCCACGCCCCCGCTGAGGCCGAGGACAACATGCTCGAAGCCGTTCTTGGTCACGTAGTCGCGCGTGCCGAGCACGAGTGCCGCGTAGACCTCCGCGTCGGGGCCCAGCAGCGGGACGATCTCGTGGTCGCCCAGCGGCGCGTCCGCAGGCCGCTCGCGCACCGTGAAGGAGCCCAGCCTCGCGACGTCGTCCTCCACCTGGCGCGCCGCCGGGCGCTGGCGCGTGTCGCGCAGGCGAGCGGAGCCCGCCGCTACCGGGTCGATCTCGGCCAGCAGCAGCGCCTCGGTGAACTGCGGCGCGCGGGCGATCACCGTCCCCTTGTGGTCCACGACGACCGAGTGCCCGTCGAAGACCAGCTCGTCCTGGCCGCCCACCAGCCCGCAGAACGCCACCGCCACCAGGCTGTCGCGCGCGCGCTGGGCGATCATCTGCTCGCGGCGCGCTCCCTTGCCCGCATCGTAGGGCGAAGCGGAGAGGTTGACCACGACCCGCGCGCCGGCCAGGGCCTCCGCCGCCAGCGGCGGCCCGGGCTGCCAGATGTCCTCGCAGACGGTCAGGCCGACGGTCACGCCGTCGACCTCGATCGTCGCCGGGCCCGGGCCGGACTGGAAGTAGCGCAGCTCGTCGAACACGCCGTAATTGGGCAGGTGGACCTTGCGGTAGGAGGCCCGCACCGCGCCGGCGGCCAGGACGCCCGCCGCGTTGTAGACGTCCTCGGCGCGCTCGGGATAGCCGACGAGGGCCACGATCTCGCGCGCCTCCGCGGCGATGCGCCCCAGCGCCGCGCGGGCGTCGCGCAGGAAGTGCTCCTTGAGCAGCAGGTCCTCGGGCGGGTAGCCGGTCAGCGCGAGCTCGGGGAGGACCACGAGCTGCGCGCCCGCCTCCCGCGCGCGCGTGATCGCCTCGGCGATCGTCGCCTCGTTGCCGGGGATGTCGCCGACGACGGCGTTGCACTGGGCCAGGGCGATGCGCAGCGGTGCGGTCATCCGCGCGTCATCCTGGGGGATCGCGGCCCAGCCAGAACTCCACGAACGTGCGCAGCGCGGGATCGCGCGGCCCGGGGGCGTCCAGGCTGCGGGTGGCGGTCAGCGCCCGCACCGCGACGCCGAGGTCCTCCCCGCGGCGCACGAGGACGGCCTGGCCCGCCGCCTCCAGCGCGC
>JACCQW010000215.1 GCA_013813955.1 Solirubrobacterales bacterium | reverse complement strand
GCATCATCCAGGGGGCGCAGTCCGGCCAGTTCCTGAAGACCGTCGAGGAGTACCTGCGGGGCGAGCACGGCTTCTACGAGGCGATCTTCCGCTCGCTGGACCTCCCGCTCAGGGCAGCTCCCGCACTGCCCACCGGCGTGGCGGCGAGCAGCACTTCCCCGGGCCGGGATGGCGCCCCCGCGCGCGAGGACCTGCCCTCTGCCCCGCCGGCAGACGCTGCACCGACCTCATCCGCCGCCGACGAGGAAGAGCTCATGCAGGCCGTGCAGGCTGCGGTCTCCTTGGTCAAGGCCCACCGCACGCACGGGCACCTGGCCGCGCGCCTGGATCCGCTGGGCTCCGAGCCCGAAGGCGATCCGGCGCTGAAGCCCGAGCCGCTGGGCCTGACGCCCGAGCTCATGGCCCGGATCCCGGCGCGGATCCTGCGGGTCCACGTCCCCGGCGCCACGCTGGCCGACGCGCTGCCGCAGCTGACGCAGACCTACTGCGGCACCATCGCCTACGAGATCGAGCACATCGCCAGCCACCGCCAGCGCGTGTGGCTGCGCGAGCGCATCGAGTCGGGCGCCTACCGCAAGCCGCTGACCACCGACGAGCAGAAGGCACTGCTGAAGCGCCTGATCGAGGTCGACGCGTTCGAGCGCTTCATGCACAAGGCCTACCTGGGCCAGAAGCAGTTCTCCGTCGAGGGCCTGGACATGACCGTCCCGATGCTCGACGAGGCGATCCAGCTGGCCGCCGCCCACGGCGGCCGCGAGGTGGTCCTGGGCATGGCCCACCGCGGTCGGCTGAACGTGCTGGCCCACAACCTCGGCCGCCCCTACGACACGATCTTCGCCGAGTTCGAGGGCGCCTCCACGCTGGAGGCGGTGACGACGATCCCGCAGGGCGGCACGGGCGACGTCAAGTACCACCACGGCGCCCAGGGCTCCTACCAGCTCCCCGACGGGTCCTCGATCCTCGTCAACCTCGAGTCCAACCCCTCGCACCTGGAGTACGTGCACCCGGTCGTCGTCGGCGCCTCCCGCGCCGCGCAGACGACCCGCCAGGGCCCCCACGCCCACCGCGACACCGACGCGGCGGTGCCGATCATCCTGCACGGCGACGCGGCGCTCCCCGGCCAGGGCGTCGTCGCCGAGACGCTCAACCTGCAGGGCCTGGACGGCTACACGGTCGGCGGCACGCTGCACCTCGTGCAGAACAACCAGGTCGGCTTCACCACCGACCCCGACGACTCGCGCTCCACGCGGTGGGCCTCCGACCTGGCCAAGGGCTACGACGTGCCGATCGTGCACGTCAACGCCGACGACGTCAGCGCGTGCATCGCCGCCGTGCGCCTGGCCTTCGCCTTCCGCCAGCAGTTCGGCCACGACGTGCTCATCGACCTGATCGGCTACCGGCGCTTCGGACACAACGAGGCCGACGAGCCCGCCTACACGCAGCCGGGGATGTACGCGCGCATCAAGCAGAAGAAGCGCGCCGCCGACATGTGGGCCGACCGGCTCGTCGAGCAGGGAGTCGTGACCGCCGAGGACGTCGAGCGCCAGAAGGGCGAGGTGTGGGACGAGCTCTCCTCGCTGCACTCCAGGCTCAAGACGCAGATCAAGGAGGCCGCCGCGGCCGGGGAGGTCGAGCAGCCGACCGGCGAGTACCGGCTGGACCGCACGCCGTCCCCCGAGGTCAAGACCGCGGTCAGCGTCGAGCGGCTGCGATCGCTCAACGAGGAGCTGCTCAGGCTGCCCGACGGGTTCACGGTGCACCCCAAGCTCGTCAAGCAGCTCGAGCGCCGCCGCCAGGCGATCGGGCCCGACGGCGGCATCGACTGGGCCCACGCCGAGGCGCTCGCGTTCGCCTCGCTGCTCACGGAGGGCACGCCGATCCGCCTGACCGGCCAGGACACCGAGCGCGGCACGTTCTCCCAGCGCCACATGGTCCTGCACGACGCCAAGACCGGCCAGGCGATCTGCCCGATCCAGAGCCTGCCCGGCGCGCTGGCGCCGCTGGAGCTGCACAACTCGCCGCTGAGCGAGATCGCCTGCCTGGGCTTCGAGTACGGCTACAGCGCAGAGGCGCCGGAGACACTCGTGCTGTGGGAGGCGCAGTTCGGCGACTTCGTCAACGCCGCGCAGGTCATCATCGACCAGTTCATCGTCAGCGGACTGGCCAAGTGGGGGCAGACATCGCGGCTGACGCTGCTGCTGCCCCACGGCTACGAGGGCTCGGGCCCCGAGCACAGCTCGGGGCGCATGGAGCGCTTCCTCACCCTCGCGGCGGAGGGCAACATCCGCGTCGCCAACGTCACCACGCCCGCGCAGTACTTCCACCTGCTGCGCCGCCAGGCGCGCATCGCCAAGCAGCGCCCGCTGGTCGTCATGACCCCGAAGTCGCTGCTGCGCCTGCCGCAGGCGACCAACCGCATCGAGCACCTGTCAGAGACGAAGTTCTTCCCGGTGCTCGGCGAGCCGCGCGTGCCGGCCGAGAAGATCAGGCGCCTGGCACTGTGCACCGGCAAGATCTACTACGACCTCGTCGGCCATCCCCGGCGCGAGGACAACGAGGCCGTCGCGATCGGCCGCATCGAGCTGCTGTACCCGTTCCCCGAGGCCCAGGTGCTCGAGCTCATCGAGAGCTATCCCAACCTCGAGGAGGTCGTCTGGGTCCAGGAGGAGCCGCGCAACATGGGCGCCCGCGCGCACATGTTCCCGCGGCTCATGCAGATCCTCCCCGAGCGCCTGCGCTTCGGCTTCGTCGGCCGGCCCGAGCGCGCGAGTCCGGGCGAGGGCTATCCGGCCGCGCACGCCGAGGAGCAGTCGCGCGTCGTGCAGACCGCGCTCGACCTCTCGATCCCGGTCTCGCTGTACCCCGCCAAGACGCCCGGCCAGCGGTAGGCGCGGGGACCTTAGCCGCCGGAGGCGATGCGGCCCATCTCCTCGAGGTCGACGATCTTGACGCGCGGGCGGCCGAGCGGCTCGCCGAGGCGGCGCTCGTGCGCGTCGATGCGCTCCCAGCCCTCCCAGGTGACCAGCTGAGGGACGTGCTCGCGCAGCCACGCCTCCGCATCACCGTCCTCGGCGGGGTCGTTCAGCGCGCCGGCGTCGCGGTCCTCGAGGATCCGCGCCACCGTGTCGGCCGCGTCCTTCTTGTTCGTGCCGATCACGCCCGACGGGCCGCGCTTGATCCAGCCGACCGCGTACTCGCCCGGCAGCGGCTCGCCGTCGTCGCCCGTCACGCGGCCGCCCGCGTTGGGGATCAGGCCGCTGCGCTCGTCGAAGGGCACCCCGTCGATCGGCTCGCCGCGGTAGCCGATCGACCGCAGCACGAGACCGCATTCGATCACCTCTGTCTCGCCGGTGATCACCGCGCGCAGGCGCCCGTCGTCGCCCGGCTGGAGCTGGTTGACGGCCACGCGTACGCCCTTGACGCGCTCCTCGCCGAGGATCTCCACCGGCGAGCGCAGGAAGCGCATCACGATGCGGTGGACGTGGTCGCCGGGGTCGCGATCGCAGAACTCGCGCAGGATCTCCACGTTTCGCCTGGCGGTCGTGTGGGCCTCGTCGCCGTCCAGCCAGGCCGAGCTGTGCTCGTCGAGCTCGACGTCGCCCGGGTCGACGACCACGTGCGCGCGCTGCAGGTCCTTCAGCTCGCGCAGCTCGGGGTTGGTGAAGGCGGCCTGGGCCGGCCCGCGGCGGCCGAGCATCACGACCTCCTTGACCTGCGCGCGCGAGAGCGCGTCGATGGCGTGGTCGGCGGTGTCGGTCACCGCCAGCTCGTCGGGGTCCAGCGCGAGCATCCGCGCGACGTCGATGGCGACGTTGCCGTTGCCGATCACCACCGCGCGCTCGCAGGAGAGGTCGAACTCGCGGTCGGCATAGTCGGGGTGGCCGTTGTACCAGGCCACGAACTCGGTCGCGGCGTGCGATCCGGGCAGGTCCTCGCCCGGGATGCCCAGCCGGTTGTCCAGCCTCGTGCCCACCGCGTAGACGATCGCGTGGTAGCGGGCGAGCAGGTCCTCGCGGCTGACGTCCTCGCCGAGCTTCACGCGGCCGAAGAAGCGGAAGTCCTCGTGCGCGGCGGTCTTGTCGTACGTGCGCGTGACCGTCTTGATCTTCGGGTGGTCGGGGGCGACGCCCGCGCGCACGAGCCCGTACGGGGTGGGCAGGGCGTCGTACAGGTCGACGGCGAGGCCGGCCTTCAGCAGCGCGGCGGCGGTGTAGAACCCCGCGGGGCCGGCGCCCAAGAGGGCGGCACGGTGCTTCGTGGGCATGGCCCAGAGCCTAGTGAGCGCCCTCGCGGCGCCGACCTCACCGCGCGGCCCGCGCCCTGGCGTGCGCCGCGCGGTAGCGCGCATGCAGGAGCCAGGCGAGGGCGGCGAACGCCGCGAGGTCGACGGCCAGCGCCACCGGCCCGGCCCAGGACCCGGTCACGACGAAGACCAGCAGCGAGTGCGCGAGCGCCACCGGCAGCAGGCCGAGCAGGAGGCTGTGCGAGCGAAAGCCGGCGAAGTGCTCGCGAACGCACATCTCCGCCACCACGACGCTGAGCACGAGGGCGCCGACGCCGATGAGGACCGGCCCGCGGTCGCCCTCGCCGGACAGCAGCCCGATGGCGAAGATGACGATGCCCGCGACGAGGCCGATCTCGGTGAGCGGAAACGGCGCCCAGACCGGCTTCGGCCGGCGCACGCCGTCGCGCACGTCGAAGCGATCCGGCCGTCCGCCCCTGCCGGCGAGCTTCGGCTCGGCGGCGGCGTCGCGGTGCTCGGCCCCGCGGCGCTCGGCGCGCTTGGGGGGCGGGGGGGTCGGCGCCTGAAAGCCGCCCGATCCGGCGGCTCGGGGCTGGCGCTTGCGCTTGGCGCGCTTGGCCATGCTCGGAGGTTACCTGCCCCTCTGACAGCTCTCCGGCCCGCTCGGCCTGGCACGATGGGACCCGCGGTGACCTGGGTACAGCACGAGATCACGCTCGAGGCGCGCCCGCGCGGCTTTCACCTGATCACCGACGAGGTGGCCGGTGCGCTGCCCGAGCTGGCGTCGCTGCGCGTCGGTCTCGCGCACCTGTTCCTGCGCCACACCTCAGCGTCGCTGACGCTCAACGAGAACGCTTCGCCCGACGTGCGTCACGACTTCGAGACGTGGTTCTCCGCCGCCGTGCCCGAGGAGTTCGCCTGGACGCACACGCTGGAGGGCTCCGACGACATGCCCGCGCACGTCAAGGCAGCGCTGCTCGGGCCGTCGCTCACGCTGCCGATCGCCGGCGGTCGCCTCGCGCTGGGCACCTGGCAGGGCATCTATCTGTGCGAGCACCGCGATCGCGGCGGGCCGCGCTCGCTGCTCGTGACGCTGACCGGCGAGACCGCCTGACGCGGCCTACCTGCCCTGCCAGCGCGGCTCGCGCTTCTCGGTGAAGGCGACGGCGCCCTCGCGCGCGTCCTGCGAGGCGAACACGGGTCCGGTGATCTCCCCCTGCCTGGTCCAGAACTCCTCGGCCGGCCAGTCGCGCTGAGACTGCAGGACCTGCTTGGTGGCGACGAGCGCCAGGGGGCCGTTGGCCGCGATCGCCATGGCCAGCTCGATCGCCGTGTCGACCGCGCCGCCCGGCTCGGCCAGGCGGTCGACGAGACCGACCTGCGCCGCGCGCTCGGCGGTGATCGGCTCCCCGGTCAGCGCCAGCTCCATCGCGGTGCCGTAGGGGACGCGCTGGGGCAGGCGCAGCAGCGCGCCGCCGGCCGCGACGAGCGAGCGCTTGGTCTCCGGGACGCCGAGCTTCGCGCCCCGGGCCGCGACGATCAGGTCACAGGCCAGGGCGATCTCCAGCCCGCCGGCCACCGCGAAGCCCTCGATCGCCGCGATCAGCGGCTTGCGTGACGCGCGCTGCACGATCCCGGCGAAGCCGCGGTCGCCGACCCACGGGCGCTCGCCCATGACGAACGCCTTGAGGTCCATGCCGGCACAGAAGCCCTTGCCGGCGCCGGTCAGGACGCCGACCGACAGGGCGTCGTCGGCGTCGAGCTCGTCCAGGGCGGCGGCGACGCCCTCGGCGAGCGACAGGTTCACCGCGTTGCGAGCGCCGGGGCGGTTGAGGGTGACGAGCAGGACGCCGTCGCGGCGTTGGGTGAGGACGGGCTCGGTGTCGGCCATGGCCGGACCCTATTAGGGTCCTGCCGCATGAGAGAGGTGGCAGATGGGGTTCACCAGATCGCGCTGGTCCCGCGCGACGGGATCAACGCCTACGTCGTCGGCGAGGTCCTCGTCGACGCCGGGATCAAGGGGTCGGCGAAGAAGATCCTGAACGCGGTCGAGGGGCGCGCCCTGCGCACGCTCGCCTTCACGCACGCACACGTCGACCACGTGGGGGGCGCCCAGCGGGTCCGCGACGCGCTCTCGCTGGAGGTGCTCGCGGGCGCGCGCGACGTCGAGGCGGTGCAGTCCGGCACGCCGGTCGTCGCCGACTCCGCGCTCGGCGGCCTGCTCGCCAAGGGCGGCGCGTTCGACGGGGTCGCGGTCGACCGGGCGCTGCGCGAGGGCGACGAGGTCGCGGGCTTCTACGTGCTCGACACGCCCGGGCACTCGCCGGGCCACATCGCGTTCTGGCGCGAGTCCGACCGCACCCTGATCTGCGGCGACGTCTTCTTCAACATGAACGTGTTCACGACCGTGCCCGGCCTGCGCTGGCCGCTGGGCCTGCCGACCGTCGACCCCGAGCGCAACCGCGCCTCGGGAGCCAAGCTCGCCGCGCTGGAGCCCGAGACGGTCCTCTTCGGCCACGGTCCCCCGCTGACCGGCGCCGCGCCGAAGCTCAGGGCGTTCGTGGAGCGCAGCCAGTCCTAGGCGGCGAAGAGCGTGAGGTCGGGCTCGCGCTCGCCGCGCAGGACGGCGAGGTCGACCTCCACCCAGTCCAGGCCGCGCGCCTCGGCGAGCACGCGCGCCTGGGGCTTGACGACCTGCGCGGCGAGCACGCCACGACACGCGGCCATCGCCGGATCGGAGCGGATGCGCTCCAGGTAGCGGGTGAGCTGCTCGACGGCGTCGATCGTGCCGACGCGCTTGATCTCCACGGCGATCCACGCGTCCCCTCCGTCGCGGCACATGAGGTCGACGGGCCCGATGTCGGTCGGCCACTCGCGGCGCGCGAGGCGAAAGCCCTCCCCGCACCAGCCGGGCGAGCCGGCGAGGGCCTCCTGCAGGTCGCGCTCGACGCCGTCCTTCTTCAGCCCAGCGGCTTGGGCGGGCGGGCCCATGTCGTGGGTCGTGTCGGAGACGATCTGCGCGATCCGGATCTCCAGCCGGTCCTCGGTCTTGCCCGCGCG
>JACCQW010000214.1 GCA_013813955.1 Solirubrobacterales bacterium | reverse complement strand
CGCCAGCACAGGTCGAGGTCCTCGGCGTACATCCACTGGTTCGGATCGAAGCCGGCGATCTGCTCCCAGGCGTCGCGACGGACGAGCAGGAAGGCGCCGTGCGCCCAGTCCACGCGGCGGGGGACCTCCGGGTCCCAGAAGCCCTCCAGGGCGGCGCGGCGCCCCAGCGCGGGCAGGATCACGGGTAGCCCCGCGGTCAGCGCCAGGGTCGTGCTCAGTCGCGGAAACGGGTGCACGGAGTGCTGCGTGGCGCCGTCGAGCATCCTCAGCCGCGGTGCGAGCACGCCGGCACGAGGTTCGCGCCCCCCCGCCGCGAGCAGGGCCGCGAGCGCTCCGTCGTGCAGCGCGATGTCGGCGTTGGCCGGCGCGATCCACGTCGCGGTGCTGCCCTCGGCCCCGAGGTTGACGGCCGGGCCGAAACCGAGGTTGCTCGAGCTGGCGATCACGCGAGCCCACGGCGCGTGGTGGGCCGCCAAGTCCGCCGAGCCGTCGTCGGAGGCGTTGTCGACGACGCAGACCTCGGCTAGGCCGGCATCGACGTCCGGGCGCAGCGAGTCCAGGCACGCGGCCAGCAGCTCCCGGGTGTTCCAGGAGACGACGACGATGGTGACCGGCGCGGCCAGGGCTACTGCTTGTGGCCGTGCAGGACCTGGTGGCGGACGGCGAACTCCTTCTCGCCCTTGCCGGCGCGCATGACGAAGCGCCCGTGTTCCTCGACGCGATCGAACCCCGCCGTCCACACCATGCGCTTCCAGGTCTTGCGCGACGGCAGCCAGAAGACGACGTCCTTCGGGCGGTTGGCGCGGAATCGCGAGACCGCCCAGGGCACGAGGCTGCTCAGGCGGTCGTACTCCTCGGCCAGGATGAGCTGGCCGCTGGAGAGGCCGGCCATGCGCTCGAGGGCGAGGAACTGGTCGCGCAGGTGGATGAGCACCGAGCCGCAGAAGACCAGGTCGAAGGTCCCGAGCTCCTCCGGCGTGGCGTGGTAGATCGAGCGCACGACGCGCTCGACCTTTGAGTCGAGGATCTCCTTGGCCAGGCGGAAGCCCTGGCCGCGCGGCTCGTCGGAGAACGTGGCGGGACGCCGGCGGGGTGGCCAGTCCAGAGCGCGCTCGTCATCGAGGTCCAGAGCCACCACCTCGGCCCCGCGGCGCTCCAGCTCAAAGGCCCAGAACCCATCCCAGGTGCCGACCTCCAGGACGCGCTTGCCGTCCAGTCGGTCGGGGATGCCGTACTCGCCGATGTACGGGCGCATGTCGAACCAGCCCGGTGTCACGACGCCATCGCCGAGGTCCATCGTGTGGTACCAACCGAAGTCCTTGACGCGCTCAGCAACCGTCATGCCGCGCGGCAGGCTACCGACAAGCTCGGCGCCACGCCGCGTCGCGCCCTATCCTCGCCCGCCGATGCGCGTACTCTCGATCGGGGCCATGTACCCACCGCACGCGCTGGGCGGCTACGAGGTCACGTGGCGGTCCTCGACGCACTGGCTGCGGCGGACCGGGCACGAGGTCCGGGTGCTGGCGAGCGACGTGAGGTTCGCGGAGGCCGAGGGCCCCGAGGACGACGACGTTCACCGCGAGCTGCGCTGGTACTGGCGCGATCACGCCTTTCCACCGACCACGTTCCGTGAGCGCCTGCGCCTCGAGCGCCGCAACGCAACCGTCCTCGAGCGCCATCTCGCCGACCTGCGCCCGCACGCCGTCATGTGGTGGGCGATGGGTGGGATGTCGCTCTCGCTCGTCGAGCAGGTCCGCCGGGTGGGGCTTCCGGCGGTGGCGATGGTGGGCGACAACTGGCCGGGATACGGGCCGAGGGTGGACGCCTGGACGGCGACCTGGCGCCGACGTCCGCGGTTCGCCGGCGTAGCCGAGCGCCTCACCGGCGTGCCGGCGTCCGTCGACCTCGACCGAGCGGCTACCTGGGTGTTCGTCTCCGCCTGGACGCGCCGCCGGGCGCGGGAGAGCGGGGGATGGGCGTTCCCCGGCGCCCTTGTGGAGCCCGCAGGGGTCGACCTGCACACGTTTCCGGCGAGCGATCCGCCGCCGTGGTCCTGGAGCCTTGCGTACATCGGGCGCATCGATGAGCGCAAGGGGATCGCGACCGCCGTCGAGGCCCTCGCCGGCATCCCCGAGTCCTCGCTGCGGGTGGTAGGCGGCGGTGACGACGCCTACCTCGTGCAGCTGCGTGAGCTGGCCGCGCGGCTCGGTGTGGCCGACCGGATCGACTTCGCGGGCTCACGGCCCCGCGAGGCGCTCGCCGGCGAGTACGCGAACGCCGACGCGGTGCTCTTCCCGGTGACCTGGCCGGAGCCGTGGGGGATGGTGCCCCTCGAGGCGATGGCGGTGGGCCGTCCGGTCGTCGCCACCGGCACCGGAGGGTCCGGCGAGTACCTGCGCGACGGTGACAACGCGCTTCTGCACCGACCGAAGGACGTGACCGGGCTGGTCGCGGCGCTGCGTCGGCTCGCCG
>JACCQW010000204.1 GCA_013813955.1 Solirubrobacterales bacterium | reverse complement strand
CGGGTGCGCGATGCCGACCCGAAGGCTTCCGGCGGGCCGGGGTCGGCCGACCCGCTCGTCGCGGGCCTGCGCAAGGCCGGCCTGCTGCCCCTGCTCGTCCTGCATCTCCTGGGTGAGGCGCCCTCCTACGGCAACCAGCTCATGGAGAGCGTGTCGGGGCTGACCGGCGGGCTCGTGGCCGCCAACCCGAACACGATGTACCCACTGCTGCGCGCGCTGGAGGCTGAGGGCTTCGTCGCGGGTCAGTGGGAGCACCCCGAGCGCCGTTCGCGGCGCTTCTACCGCCTCACGACCGCCGGCGCCACCCGGCGCGACGACCTGGCCACCGCGCTCGCCCCGCGGCTGGACGAGCTGGCCTCCGCCATCGACGTCATCCGTCGCAGGCTCGGCGGATGAGGACCGCCCGCGTGCGCCACGAGCTGCCCGGCGCGCGCATCGGCGAGGCCGAGGCCCTCTGGTACGACACCAGCCGCTGGCCGGCGTTCGTCGACGGCTTCGGCCACATCGAGCGCATCGACGGCGACTGGCCCCAGGTTGGCAGCCGCATCGTGTGGGACTCCAAGCCCGGCGGCCGCGGCCGCGTGGTCGAGCGCGTGAATGCCCACGAGGCGCGCGTCAGCCAGGTGGTCGAGGTCGAGGATCCCAAGCTGCGCGGCACGCAGACGCTGACCTTCCATACGCTGGACGACGGCTGCGAGATGACCCTCGAGCTCTCCTACGAGCTCAAGGAGAAGGGATTCGGCGGCGCGGCGACCGACCTGCTGTTCGTCCGCGGGGCGCTGCGCAAGTCGATGGCCCGCACGCTGGAGCGCTTCAGCCGCGAGCTGACCGCCGAGCGCGAGCTGGCCTCCTAGACTGCGGCCTCCCTCGAGCCCAACCAAGGAGTTCGCCCACTGTGTTCGTGTTCAAGGCCGCCGTCGTCGGCGCCGGGACGATGGGCGGCGAGATCGCCCAGGTCATCGCCTCCGCCGGCATCCCGGTCATCCTCAAGGACGTCAAGCAGGAGTTCGTCGACCTCGGCCTGAGCAAGGCCGAGGAGGTGACCCGGGGCCAGCTCGGCGCCCTCGCAGCCAGGGGGAGGCTCACCGAGGAGCAGGCCGACACCCAGGCCGCCGAGACCCTCGCCCGCATCACGGGCACCACGGGCTATGAGGGCTTCGGCGACGTCGACTTCGTGATCGAGGCGGTCCCCGAGCGGATGGAGATCAAGCAGGCGGTCTTCGCCGAACTCGACGCCGTCACGCCGGGGCACGCGATCCTGGCCTCCAACACGTCGTCGCTGGCGGTCAGCGAGATGGCAGAGGCGACCAACCGCCCGGAGAAGGTCGTCGGCTTCCACTTCTTCTACCCGGCCTCGCTGATGCGCGTCATCGAGGTTGTCGAGGGCGCCGAGACGTCTCCGGAGACGCTGGGCGCGACCTCGACGTTCGCGCAGGCGATCCGCAAGATGCCGATCATCTGCGGCGAGGAGCCCGGCTTCGTCGTCAACCGGATCCTGAACTCCGCCGTAGGCGAGGTCTGGCGCGTGCAGGAGGAGCGCGGCCTGTCGATCCAGGCGATCGACCGCGCCGTCACCGAGGCCAAGGTCGCGCCCATGGGGCCGTTCTTCCTCGGTGACCTGCTCGGGCTGGACACCGTCCTGCACGTAGCCGAGCACCTGCGCGAGACGCTCGGCGAGAGCTTCTACGTCCACCAGGGCATGAAGCGCCTCGTGGAGGCCGGCGACCTCGGGGCGAAGACCGGCAGGGGCTTCTATGAGGACGGCGAGCCGCGCAGCAGCGGGTCGGAGGACTTCGAGGCCGACGAGCTGGCCCAGCGCTTCGTGCTGAAGGCCTTCGTCGAGGCGTGCCTGCTGGCGCAGGAGGGCATGGCTACCGTCAAGGACATCGACCTCGGCATGATGGCCGGCGCCGGGCTGATCCCGCCGCCGTTCGCGCGCGCCGACGCCACCGGACTCGACGAGGTCCTGGCCGCGCTGCAGCGCGCCGAGCGCGACTGGGGCGAGCGCTACGCGCCGCCGCTGGTCCTGCGCCGGCTCGTCGCGCAGGGGCGCCTGGGCACGAAGAGTGGCCAGGGCTTCTTCCCCTACCCGCAGCCCGACGACGGCTTCGACCAGGGGGAGGCGGTCAAGCTCGAGACCCGCGGCGAGGTGGCGATCGCGTGGCTGGACCGCCCGCCGGCCAACTCGATCTCCCCGGAGGTCATCGGCGAGCTCGGGCGCCTCTGGGAGCACTTGGAGGGCGCGGAGCAGATCCGCGCGCTCGTCATCGCGTCGGCCAACCCGATGCTGTTCTGCGCGGGCGCCGACATCAAGGCGTTCACGAAGATGGACGAGGCGGACGCCCGGGCGCTGCTGGACGAGTGCCACGCGCTGCTGCGGCGCATGGAGCGCTCGTCGACGATCACGATCGCCGCGGTCAACGCGCTGGCCTTCGGCGGCGGCTGTGAGCTGGCGATGGCCTGCGACGTGCGCGTCGCCGCGCAGTCGGCGACCTTCGGCCAGCCGGAGATCAACCTGGGCATCATCCCCGGCTTCGGCGGCACCCAGCGCCTGCCGCGCCTGGTCGGCGCGAACAAGGCCCTGGAGATGAACCTCACCGGCGACCCGATCTCCGCCGAGGAGGCCTTCGAGTTCGGCCTGGTCAACCGCGTGGTGCCCGACCATGAGCTGCTCGACGTCGCCCTCGCCTGGGCGCGCAAGCTCGCGGGCCAGGCGCCGCTGGCGCTCGGGCAGATCAAGCTGGTCTCGGGCGCGGGCGACCTCGACGAGGGCATCGAGGCCGAGAAGGAGGCCTTCGGCACGATCTTCGCCTCCGAGGACGCCCGCGAGGGGATCTCGGCGTTTCTGGGCAAGCGGAAGGCGACGTGGCGGGGGAGGTAGCCGCGCTCGCGGGGGTCGACCGGCTGGCGGCCCTGGTGCGCTCCGCCGGCTCGGTCGTCGCACTCACCGGCGCGGGCATCTCCGTGCCCTCGGGCATCCCGGACTTCCGCAGCCTGGGCAGCGGGCTGTGGGAGAACGTCGACCCGATGGAGGTCGCGCACATCGACGCGTGGCGCGCGGACCCCGAGCGTTTCTGGCACTTCTACGGCGATCGCTTCCAGACCCTGCACGACAAGCGACCCAACGGCGCGCACCATGCGCTCGTCGAGCTCGAGCGCCGCGGAAGGCTCGACGCCGTCATCACCCAGAACATCGACATGCTGCACCGCAAGGCGGGCACGGGCACGCTGGTCGAGGTCCACGGCACGATCGAGTTCAGCTGCTGCCTGGACTGTGGTGCGCGCTACCCGCTGGGCGAGGTGCAGCAGCGCCTGGACGCCTCGCCGGTGAGCGTTCCGGGCTGCGACTGCGGCCGGCCGCTGAAGCCCGACGTCGTGTTGTTCGGCGAGTGGCTGCCCGCGGGCGCGCTGGAGCGGGCCCACGCGCTGGCCGCGGGGGCCGACGTCCTGCTGTGCATCGGCTCCTCGCTGGAGGTGCATCCGGTCGCCCAGCTGCCGGCGGTGACCCGCCAGGCCGGCGGAGCGGTGGCGATCGTCACCCAGGGCGCCACGCCGTACGACTCACGCGCCGCGGTGAAGCTCACCGGCGACGTCGAGGCCGAGCTGCAGGCGCTCGTCGCCGCGCTCGACGGCGAGCGCCGCGCCTGACGCGCTGAAGTCTGTTGCCTGCTCATCCGGGCTCGGCGTCGGCGGTTGCGGGCGGCGAGCAACGCGATGGGCCGGCGCAGGATGCCCGGGTATGCGAGACGGGGGCGCCCGCTACGGCACGCGGACCGTCGCCGTGTGGCGCGGCAGCTGCGCCGCGTCGACATGTAGCACGAAGCGCTGCCCCGAGCGCAGCGGCCGGCGCAGGCGGACGGCGACGCGG
>JACCQW010000142.1 GCA_013813955.1 Solirubrobacterales bacterium | reverse complement strand
GCGCTCGGGGGCGTCGAGGCGCAGCTGTGGGCCCGCGGCCGGCGCGACGCGGTCCTGGCGGAACGGACCGGTCACCTCGTAGATGACGCCGACGGTGAACGAGCGCTGGGCGCTGAAGAACATGCGCGTGCCCGACGGGTCGAAGACGACGCCGGTGATCTCGTTCTGGACGTCCTCGGGCGGGCCCTCGGGCACGCGCTGGCCGGTACCGGTGACCGACATGAAGCGCGCGGCCTCGCGCTCGGGGGTGATGATGCCCATGCCGATGTCGCCGGGGTCCTCGCAGGCGAAGAGGTCGCCCGACGAGGACACGGTGACGTTGTCGACCTTCTGAAACGGCGCGGCGTCGCCGAGCGCGGCGCCGTGATACAGGCGCTCCATGGTCTCGGTCCCGACGTGGTACTCCCACACGGTGTTGTCGCCGGTCGTGGCCAGGTAGACGACGTCCGAGTCGAACCAGATCCCCTCGCCGCGGCGGAAGCGCGTCGAGCCCGGCACCTGCTCGCGGCATTGCACCGAGCGCGCCGACGGGTCGGGCACCTCCGTCCACGTGACCACCCCGTCGGGGTTGAGCGTCGCGATCTCCAGCAGGCCGGCCGAGGGGTCGGGATAGCGGGTCGGCGTGAAGCGATAGAAGCCGCTGTCGCGGTGGTCCTCGGACAGGTAGATGCGACGCCCGCCGGGGTCGACGCAGATCGCCTCGTGCTCGAAGGCGCCCATCGCCGGGTGCGCGGTCGCCGCGGCGCGCCCCGTCGGGTCGCACTCCCACACCAGCCCGCGGTCGGTCTCCTCGCAGGACATCCAGGTGCCCCACGGCGTGCGCCCGCCGGCACAGTTGTTCGAGGTGCCCGAGAGGATCCGGTAGGCGTCGACGCTACGCCCGTCGCGGTCGAAGCGGATCGCCGATGCGCCGCCCTCGCCGGGCAGGGCGTCGGGCACCTCGGAGTTGGAGACCAAGATGAAGCCGCCGTCCGCCGTCGGGTACGTCGCCTGCCCGTCGGGGAACAGGTGCCAGACGTAGTCGGTGCCCGGCACGGGCAGGCCGGCGCGGGCGATCACGCGCGAGCGAAAGCCCGCGGGCAGGCGGATCCCGTTGGTGTCGGCGGCCCCCAGCGGGCCATAGGGCCCCGCTCCGATCCGGGCCGGCTCGGCCGCCAGAGCCTCGCGCCAGAAGGCGGGGCCGAGGGCGAGCGTGCCCGCCGCGGCCAGCCCCGTGCGCAGCAGGGTTCGCCGGTCGACGGTCAGCGGGTCGAGCGCATCCATGCAGCGATAGCGTTGCAGTTCGGGCCAGCGACGACGTTAAGGACGTGTTGACATGAGCGTGACCGAGCAGCTGTGGGGCGCCGAGACCTCCAAGGCGGTCGAGAACTTCCCGGTCTCCGGCGAGCGGGTGCCGGTGGCGGTGATCCACTGGCTCGGGCGCATCAAGGGCGCCGCTGCCCGCGTGAACGCCGACCTCGGCAAGCTCGACGACGAGATCGCGGTGTCGATCGCCGACGCCGCCGACGCCGTCGCCGCCGGCGAGCACGACGCGCAGTTCCCGATCGACGTCTTCCAGACGGGCTCGGGGACCTCGTCGAACATGAACGCCAACGAGGTCATCGCCACCCTCGCGGGCGGCGACGCGCACGCCAACGACCACGTGAACATGGGGCAGTCCTCCAACGACGTCTTCCCCAGCGCCGTGCACCTCGCCGCGCTGGACGAGGCGACGAACCGGCTGCTGCCCGCGCTGGGGCGCCTGGAGCGGGCGTTCGCGGGCAAGGCGGAGGAGTTCGAGGACGTCGTCAAGGCCGGGCGCACGCACCTCATGGATGCCGTGCCGGTCACGCTCGGCCAGGAGTTCTCCGGCTACGCCGCGCAGGTGCGCCTGGGCGCCCGCCGCGTGAGCAACGCGCTGGCGCAGGTGGCACAGATCCCGCTCGGCGGCACCGCGACCGGCACGGGCCTGAACACGCACCCGCAGTTCGCGGCGAAGGTCCGCGCGCTGCTGCACGACTCCACCGGCCTGGAGATCTCGCCACCGGAGGACCCCTTCGAGGCCCAGGGCAACCGCGACGCGCTCGTCGAGCTCTCCGGGGCGCTCAAGGTCATCGCCGTCTCGCTGACGAAGATCGCCGGTGACCTCGCGCTCATGGGGTCGGGGCCGCGCGCGGGCATCGGCGAGCTGCTGCTGCCCGAGCTGCAGAAGGGCTCGTCGATCATGCCGGGGAAGGTCAACCCGGTCATCCCCGAGGTCGTCATGCAGGTCGGCGCGCAGGTGATCGGCAACGACGCGGCGATCACCGTGGGCGGCCTGCAGGGCAACTTCGAGCTCAACGTCCGCGTCCCGCTCATGGCCCGCAACCTGCTCGCGTCGATCCACCTGTTGTCGACGACGAGCGAGCTGTTCGCCGCCCGCTGCGTCGAGGGCATCGAGGCCAACCTGGAGGGCTGCGAGCGCTCGGCCGAGTCGACGCTGGCCGCGGCCACCGCGCTGAACCCGCACATCGGCTACGACAAGGCGGGCGCGATCGTCAAGGAGGCCGCCTCGTCGGGGCGCCTGCTGCGCGAGGTCGCCCTCGAGCACGGCGTCGACGAGGCGACCTACGCCGAGGCGATGGACCTGCGCAAGATGGCGCGCGGGTCGGCCGGGGACTGAGGGCGGGCTGGTGCGCCATCATCGTGCGATGGCCCCCGACGCGCCCTCGCGGCCCTCCGAGCCGCCCAGCATCGCCGACGCGATCGGCGGCCCGTGGGGCGTCGCCGAAACGTCGGCGCCGGCGGCCGCCTTCGTGGTGGCCTACTCGATCTCGGGGTCGGACACCGACACCGCCGCGACCGTCGCGATCGCGCTCGCGCTAGTGCTCGCGGCCATCCGGCTGGCCCGGCGTCAGTCGCCGCGCCATGCCATCTCCGGGCTCATCGGCGTCGCCTTCGCCGCGTTCGTCGCCACCCGCAGCGGCCGCGCGGAGGACTTCTTCCTCCCCGGCCTGATCACCAACGCGCTGTTCATCACGGCCCTGCTGGTCTCCATCGCCGTGCGCCGGCCGCTCGTGGGGATCATCGTCTCCCAGCTCGACGGCGAGGGTCACCGCTGGCGCGAGGACCCCGCGCGCTCGCGCACGTTCACGCGCGCGAGCTGGCTGTGGGCCGGCCTGTTCTCCATGCGGCTGCTCGTCCAGCTGCCGCTGTACCTCGCCGGGGCGGTCGTGGCCCTCGGCGTCGCGCGCACGGCGATGGGCGTGCCCCTCTTCGCGCTGGGCGTCTGGCTGACCTGGCTGCTGGTGCGCCGCCCGCCCGCCCCGGCGGCGGCCGGCGCCTAGGAGTCAGCCAGCGCGCGCCGCGCGCACGCCATCCGCTCGCGCTCCACGACGGAGCGCTGGGACTCCGCGCGCGCGATCAGCTCGTCGAGGTCCAGGGCCGCCACCGGCGCGAACTCGTCTGTGACCTGCGCCAGCGCGCGCCAGAGGTCGGCCTTGCCCTCGATGCCCAGCGACAGGCCCTCCAGCGCCATGAAGGTGCCGAGCTCCGGCTCGCCGGAGCTCAGCCCGCTGAACTTCACGCGGCTGACCTTCTCAGCCACCCAGCCCCCGGCCCGCTTGACGCGGTTCTCGGAGATCTCGAGCCGCTGCATGAGCTGACGGAGCGTGTCCCGGTCCTTCTCGATCTCGGCGGCCACGGAGGCCATGACCTCCCCGAGCGGCGTACCCTCGTTCATCGATCGGATGTGCTCGGCCAGATCGCAGCCGAGCGTCGCGCCGGCCAGATGGTCGTTGAGATAGGAGTCGATCGGGCGTCGGGCCACCGGCGCGCGTCCCGCTGCTAGCGCCCGGCGGCGAAGCGCCGCGCCGCGACCTGCGCGGACGGCTTGGCCTTGTTGCGCAGGTCGTACAGGCCCTTCTGGTTGACGCCGCGCACGAGGCGTATGTCCGGTACCGAGCGGGTGATCGAGCCGCCGGCGAACGAGGGCGCGACCGCGAAGTCGCGCAGGTTCCACACCAGCGCGCCGACCACGTCGGGAATCCTCTCGTAGGTGCCCAGGTGGAGGTCCAGGAGATTGGCCTGGAAGGCGAAGCCGCCGGGCTCGGCCGTCTCGTTGCGCCCGTTGCCCTCCGCCCCGAACTCGGTGACGGCGATGACCTTGTCCGGGAACACGCGCCGCAGATGGGCCAGCCGCGTGCGGATCTCGCGGCGCAGCTGGGAGTTGCTCGCATAGGTCGACTCGTACCAGCCGATGTAGTTCGTCCAGCCGATCATGTCGATGTTGCGGTAGATCCGCGACGACCGGCGCGGCGGGTGCGCGCCCCAGATGTCCAGCGCGATCGGGCGGCCGGGATCGCGGCGCTTGAGCTCGGCGGCCATGGAGTCGATGTAGGGGATCTGCCCGGCGGGGTGGCCGCCTCCGGCGACCTCGTTGGCGAGGTTCCACGTGATGATCGAGGGGTGCAGCTGGGTCTGGCGCAGCGTCGTGCGCACGCGGTCCTTGGCCACGCGGATGCGCCGCGCGCCACGCGAAGTCCAGGCGCCCGGCGCGTCGGTCGGCCCGATGCCCTGCCAGAGCATGATCCCGGCGGCGTCCAGGCGCTCGAGCAGGCCCTGGTCCAGCGGGTGCTGCGCTCGCGTCGCGTTGGCGTTGATCGCCTTCAGGCCGGCGACGAGCCCGTCCTGGTCGGCGGGGCCCAGGGCGTCGCCGCGGCCGATGACGTCCTCGTGGATGGAGGCGCCGTGCAGCCTGACCGGGCGGCCGTTGACCATCAGCTGCTTGCCGACCGCGCGCACCTCGCGCAAGCCGACGCGGGCGCGGTAGGTGGACTCCCCCGGGACCTCGAGCTCGAGCTCCCACAGGTTCGGCGCCTCGGGCGACCACAGCGCCGGGTCCTCGATCCGCGCCTGCGCGCCGAGCACCTCGGTGCCCGCCTGGCCGACCGGCTCGGGTGTGAAGAGGAGGTCCACCTTGCGCCCGTCGCGCGACAGCGAGCCCCGCAGCGGGATCTCGCGCGTGGCCGCGTTGTTGCGCACGTGGACGGCGAGGTTCACGAGCGCACCGCCGTCGACCAGGCGCGTGCGCAGGCTGGGATGGCGCAGCTCGCTGGCCCCGATCTGGCGGATGCTCACGCCGCGGTTGATGCCGCCGAAGTTGAACCACAGCCGGTGCCAGCCGTCGCGCTTCATGCAGGTTGGGCAGCGCCAGTCCGCGCGGACCACCAGCCGGTGGCGGCGCCCGGCTTCCAGGTTGGCGCGCACCTCGAAGGGCAGGTACTCGCCCTTGTGCGTGCCGACGCGCTTGCCGTCGATGAAGACCTGCGCCTTGTGGTTGACGGACTCCAGCCGGATCGCGTAGCGCCCGCTGCGCGTGACCTGGAAGTTCGTGCGGTACCACCCCACCGTGCCGCGGAAGGTGGAGATGCCGCGCCGGCCGTTGACCTTGACGGCGTCGGGCACGTAGGGCGGCGTCACGAGCGCCCCGCTGAACCGGCCGGCCTGGTAGCCCTTGTCCAGGCCCGTGTCGTCGCGGTCGCGCTTGAAGCGCCACAGACCGTCGAGCTGCGCGCGGCCGCCCGGCCCGGCGTAGATGCTCGGCGTGCCCCCGTGGGGCGCCAGGACCGGCGGCGGATCGCCGGCCGCGTCGGACCCGGCCGCGTAGGCGAGCACCGCGGCGGCGATCACCGCGACGGCGGCCGCGGCGGCAGCAGCCAGCATCCCCCGGATGGGCGTTCGCATACGGACGTGTTCGCCTTGGCGCACCTGAGTTCCTGTCTCACCGGACTTCCGGGCGCACGACAGCGCGCGCCCGCGAGGGACGACTCCACATAACCCGCCGGGCCTCGCAGGGTAGCGACGGCGTGCGATGAGTGGCCCCGCAGTCCCCCCGGGTTGGCGCGTCGGCGGGGTCGGTCGCCGGCTGTGGGAGGATCGGCACACCGTGTCGAGCGCCGATTCCGCCCAGCGCGCGCCAACCGATCGGGTTCTGCTCGGGCGATCGGCCGCGGTCGCCGCGGTGCTCGGCGGAGCCGCGTGGGTTTTCAAGTCGGCCGTGATCGTCGCCACGGGTGACGAGCCACCGGTCGCCTTCATCGCCGGTCTCGTGCTGTTCGGGTTCGCGCTTCTCGGGCTGCGGTCGGCGCTGGGTCCGTCGGGCGGACGGGCGGCCCGCGTCGGCGGAGTCGCCGCGGCAATCGCCGCCGCCTGCGGTGTCCTCGCGGTGCTCGTGCGCGCCGTCGCCGGCGAGGGAGTGGAGCCCTCCGAGGACGAGGTCACGCTGCTCACGCCGTTTATCACCGCTGCGGGCGTCGGGACGCTCGTCGCGCTGATCGCGCTCGGCCTGGCGGTGCGCCGGACGAGGGCCCTCGCACCCGGCTACGCGTGGCTGCCGCTGGCAATGGGCGTCGGGGCCGTCCCGCTCCTGATCGCCGCAGGCGCGCTCGAATCGGTGAGCGAACGGCTCATCGAGGTGCCGGTCGCCCTGCTCGGGCTGGGCTGGATCGGCATCGGGATCGCGCTGTGGAAAGCCGCGTGAGCGCAGAGGGCACCGTCACAGGTTCATCGCGACGTACTTCGTCTCGAGGTACTCCTCGATGCCCTCGGGCCCGCCCTCGCGGCCGAAGCCCGACTGCTTGACCCCGCCGAACGGCGCGCCCGCGTCGGAGACCATGCCCTGGTTGAGGCCGATCATCCCGGTCTCGAGGCGCTCGCAGACGCGAAAGGCGCGCCGCAGGTTCGAGGTGTAGACGTAGGCCACGAGGCCGAACGCGGTGTCGTTGGCCGCCGCGATCGCCTCGTCCTCGGAGGCGAAGCCCTTCACGGGCGCGACCGGGCCGAAGATCTCCTCGTCCAGCAGGCGCGCACCGTCGGGCACGTCGCCCAGCACGGTCGGGCGGTAGAAGTAGCCCGCACCGTCCACGCGCTCGCCCCCGGTGAGCACGACCGCCCCCTTGCCCACCGCGTCGCTGACCAGCTCGGCGACCTTGCCGCGCTGGTCGTCGTCGATCAGCGGGCCCACCTCGACACCCTCCTCGGTGCCGCGGCCGATCGTCATCTCGCCCATTCGCGCGGCGAGCCGCCGCGCGAAGTCGCCGGCGACCGACTCGGCGACGTGGAAGCGGTTGGCGCTCGTGCAGGCCTCGCCGACGTTGCGCATCTTGGCGATCACCGCCCCGTCGACCGCGGCGTCCAGATCGGCGTCGTCGAAGACCAGAAACGGCGCGTTGCCACCGAGCTCCATCGAGACGCGCAGGACCTGATCGGAGGCCTGGGCCATCAGCGCGCGGCCGACCTCGGTCGAGCCGGTGAACGACAGCTTGCGCGTGCGCGGGTCCTTGATCAGGGGCTCCATGACCGTGCCGCTGGACTTCGCCGTGATCACGTTGAGCACGCCGCCCGGCAGCCCGGCCTGCTCGAGGATCCGGGCCAACATCAGCATCGACAGCGGCGTCTGCTTCGCGGGCTTGACCACGACCGTGCAGCCCGCCGCGAGCGCCGGGCCCACCTTGCGGGTGCCCATGGCCAGCGGGAAGTTCCACGGCGTGATGAACACGCACGGCCCGACCGGCTGTCTCATGGTCAGCACGCGGCCCCGGCCGCTCTCGCTGACCTGGTAGCGGCCGTTGATGCGCACGGCCTCCTCGGAGTACCAGCGCAAAAAGCTCGCCGCGTATGCGACCTCCGCCGCGGACTCGGCCAGCGGCTTGCCCATCTCGAGCGTCATGAGCAGCGCGAGGTCGTCGCTGCGCTGCGTGACGAGGTCGAAGGCCCGGCGCAGGATGTCGCCGCGCTCGCGGGGCGGATGCTCACGCCAGGTCCCGAACGCAGCGTGCGCGGCGCCCAGCGCGGCGAGCGCGTCCTCGGGCTGCCCGTCGGCGACCTCGACCAGCGTGTCGCCGGTGGACGGGTCCTCCACGCCGAGCCTTCCGCCGCCGGAGGCGTCGCGCCACGCGCCGCCGATGAACAGCCGCGTGTCGACGGCCGCGAGGACCGCATCCTCGCGGGCCTGGGTGCTCATGTCCTGATCACCGTCCCTTCCCCGAGCTCCTCGGAGATCGCGACGTCGATCGAGTAGTCGATCGGCAGTACCACGAGCGACGGGACGTCGAGCGTCAGCGCGTGGCGCAGGTGTGTGGCGAAGTCGCCGACAGATTCGCAGCGCCAGGCCGGCATCCCAAAGGCGTCGGCCAGCTTGACGAAGTCGGGGTTCGTGAAGTCCGTCCCGAAGTGCTCGCCGAACTTCTTGTCCTGCTTCCAGACGATCGAGCCGTACTGGTGGTCCTCCCAGATGACGTTGACGATCGCCGTGCCCAGCCGCGTGGCGGTCTCGAGCTCCTGCACGTTCATGAGAAAGCCGCCGTCGCCGTTGACCGTGACCACCCTGCGCTCCGGGTGCACGAGCTTGGCGGCGATCGCGGAGGGCAGCGCGAAGCCCATCCCGGCCAGGCCGTTGGCGATCAGCACGGTGTT